>NZ_BAAAMR010000078.1:0-49669 GCF_039529375.1 Actinomadura napierensis | reverse complement strand
GCAGCGCGTCCCCGCCGTCCGCCGCGCCGTCCGGCCGGGCGGCCTCCTGGTCGCGGACGGCGTCGGCGGTGACGGCGTCCATGTAGGCGAACTGCGCGTCGGCGATCAGACCGAGGGTCTCCCGGTCGACCTCCAGCGACTCGGCGAGCGCGGTCAGGGCGCGCCAGGCGGCGCGCGCGGTGCGGCGCAGCGCCCGGTGCGTCTCCCCGAGGTCGCGGCCCCGCGCCGCCATGCCCCGGCCGAGCGCGCGGTGCGCCGCAGCGACCCGGCCCCAGGCCGTTCCGGGGTCCTCCACCAGGTCGAGGAAGTGCCCGAGGCCCGCGACGATCTCGGCCCGGATCTCCGCGGCGCCGCGCCCGTCGCCGGGCGGGACGCCGCCCGGCCCGCCCCGGCGCACGTCGGCGAGGACCTCGTCGGCGGCGCCCGCGACCAGCGGCCGCATCCGGCGGGCCAGCCGCCGGGGGATCTGCTCGAACGGACGGACGTCCAGCACGGCGTGTGTCATCGAACGGCTCCTCGGCTCGATGGAACCTTGTGATACCCCGAGTCCCACAAGGATGGCGCACGGGCCCGCCGATTGGTTGTCAGGATCGTGAGCAAATGCGCGGGCCACTCCGCGCACTCCTGCTAACGACCCGGAGAACTACCTAGTCACGGCGACGGGCCGCTGCGTCGAACGCAGCGGCCCGTCGGCCCCCGATTCAGCCGGACATCACCGGCTTGCTGCACTCCCCGTCTCACTGACGGCCGCCGCCGGCACCATGGCCGGAGCCTCGGCGGGCGCCGCGGGCGCGGCGGGCGTCGCGCCGTCGTCCGGCAGGTCGAGGCTGTCGCGCAGCGTCACCGGCTTCAGGAACGCCGCCGCGACGATCCCGACCACCGCGATCAGCGCGGAGAACAGGAAGATGTGCCCGGTCGCGTCGCCGTAGGCGGCGCGGACGATCTCCCGGATCGGGCCGGGCAGCGCGCCGACGTCCAGGTTCCCGGTGTCGCCGCCGCCCGCGGACGGGTTGACGCCGATGCGGGAGAGGCCGTCGGCGATGTTGCTCGACACCCGGTTCGCCAGGACGGCGCCGAGCACCGAGACGCCGATCGTCCCGCCGAGCGAGCGGAAGAACGTGACGGTGCCGCTGGCGGCGCCGATCTCGTTCAGGTGCACCGAGTTCTGCACGACCAGGACGAGGTTCTGCATCGCCATGCCGACCCCGGCGCCGACCAGGAACATCCCGGCGCCGACGAACACCAGCGAGGTGTTCTGGTCGATGGTGGCGAGCGCCGCGAACCCGGCGGTCAGCACGACCGCGCCGGTGACGATGTAGGACTTGACCTTGCCGGTCCGGGTGGTGAGCCGCCCGACGATCGTGGACGAGCCGAGCACGCCGACCATCATCGGGATCGTGAGCAGGCCCGCCTCGGTCGGGCTGTAGCCGCGGCCGATCTGGAAGTACTGGCCGAGGAAGACCGCGCCGCCGAACATCGCCATGCCGACCGCGAGGCTGGCGAGGATCGCCAGGGCGGTGTTGCGGCGGGCGACGATGCCGAGCGGGATGATCGGCTCGGCCACCCGCGACTCGACCCGCACCGCGACGGCGAGGATCAGCACGCCCGCGCCGACCATCGCGCCGGTCTGCCAGGACGTCCAGGAGAACTTGTCGCCGACGAAGGTCACCCAGATCAGCAGCAGGCTGACGCCGCCGGCCAGCAGCGTCGCGCCCCAGTAGTCGATCTTCACGTCGTCGCGCCGGATCACCGGCAGCTTCAGCGTCTTCTGCAGCAGGGCGAACGACACGACGGAGAACGGCACGCCGATGAGGAAGCACCAGCGCCAGCCGAGCCAGGACGTGTCGACGATCAGGCCGCCGAGCAGCGGGCCGCCGACGGTGGCGACCGCCATGACCGCGCCGAGGTAGCCGTAGTAGCGGCCCCGGTCGCGCGGGCTGATCATCGCCGCCATGACGATCTGGACGAGGATCTGCAGCGCGCCGACGCCGAGGCCCTGCAGCGCGCGGAACGCGATGAGCTGCGCGCTGTTCTGCGCGAACCCGGACGCGATCGACGCGACGACGAAGATGACGATGGAGACCTGCAGCAGCCTCTTCTTGTCGTACAGGTCGGCGAGCTTGCCCCAGATGGGGGTGCTGGCCGTCGCGACCAGCAGGGTCGCGGTGACGACCCAGGTGTACTGCGACTGGGTGCCCTTGAGCGCGCCGATGATCTGCGGCAGCGCGGTGGACACGACGGTCTCGCTCAGCATCGCGACGAAGAGCACCAGCATGAGGCCGCTGAGCGCTTCGAAGATCGATCTGCGCGACATCTTCGCGGACGGCGCCGGCGGGGCCGGCTGGTCGGCGGACACGGTCAAGGGACGCCTCCGAGGTGAGTGGGAACGCCCTCTACAAGGCGTCAGCGGCCCACATTATTCCCACTGCGCAAGTTTTCGCATCGAGAAAAAATCTGCCCCGCTAGGGTGGAAGGCACCATGGAGACCACGGCCGGCGGGCTGCGCGAGCGCAAGAAGGAGGCGACGCGCACGGCCCTGCACGAGGCCGCGATGCGCCTCGCCGTCGAGCACGGTCTGGACGAGGTCACGGTCGAGGCCATCGCCGACGCCGTCGGCGTGTCCCGCCGCACCTTCTCCAACTACTTCGACGGCAAGGAGGACGCGCTCCTCTACGGCGACGAGCAGCGCATGCGCGGCCTCCTCGACCGCTTCGCCGCCCGCCCGCCCGGCGAGACGTCCTGGGCCGCGCTGCGCGCCGCGTTCCACGGCCTGTCCGGCGAGATCGGCGAGCCGGACCCGCGCTGGGCCGCGCAGACCCGGCTCGCCCGCGCCCACCCGTCCGTCCTGGCCCGCCAGCTCTCGCACTACGCCACGTTCGAGCGCGCCCTCGCCGACCTCGTCGCCGACCGCGACGGGCTCCCGCCCCGCTCCACCCGCGCCGTCGTCATGGCGGGCGCCTTCATGACGGCCCTGCGCATCGGCGCCCTCGCCTGGGCCGAAGAGGACCCGCCCCGCCCCATGGCCGAGGTGACCGACGAGGCCCTCACCGAGATGGCCGCCCGCTTCGTCTGACCCCGCCGCTAAGGTCGGGCGGATGCCGGCCAACACGCGCGCCACGCGCCCCAAGGAACCCGCCGCCCCCAAGCTCCCCGGCACCCTCGCGCCCGCGGACGGCGGCCTCGCCGACGACGGCGTGTACCTGTCCGCCGACTACGGGCCGCTCGACCTGTCCGCCCATGACGTGGAGGATGTCGAGTTCGACCGCTGCCGCTTCCGCGAGACGCGCCTGGCCGGCACGTCCATGCGGCGGGCCGAGTTCTCCGACGCCGAGTTCACCGGCTGCGACCTGGCGAACCTCCGCCTCACCGACGCGCGGCTCCTCCGCACGCTGGTCGATGGCAGCCGCCTCACCGGCACCTCGATGACCGGGTCGGCCTTGCGGGACGTCCTGTTCCGCGACTGCCGCGCCGACCTGTCGTCCTACCGCTTCAGCCGGTTCAAGAACGTCGTGTTCCGCGACTGCAACCTCACCGACGCCAACTTCCAGGAGGCCGACCTGTCCGGCGTCCGCTTCGAACGCTGCAGGCTGACGGGCGCCCAGTTCAGCAACGCCACGATGAAGGGCACCCGCCTGTACGACTGCGACCTCTACGGCGTCCGGGGCGTGCAGAGCTTCGCCGGCGCGATCGTCCCCGCCGCCGACGCCCAGGGCCTCCTGTTCGCCCTGGCCGCCGCCATGGACATCACCATCGAAGACTAGGACTTCAGCTGGGTGAAGCGGATGCTGTTGCCGAACGGGTCGCGGAGGGCGGCGTCGATCCCGTAGGGGCGTTCGGTGGGCTCCTCGGTGAACTCGACGCCCCGGTCCCGCAGCGTCTCGTAGGTCTTGCGGCAGTCGTCGGTGCTGAAGATGAGGAACCCGCCCGTCGCGCCCTTGGTCAGCAGCTCGCGGACCTGCGCGGCCGTCTCCTCCGACAGCGACGGCGGACCCGGCCGCTCCAGCAGGACCTGCCGGCCGGGCTCTCCCGGGACGCTGACGGTCAGCCAGCGCATGAAGCCCATGTCGACGTCGGCGTTGACCTCCAGGCCGAGCTTGCCGACGTAGAAGTCGAGGGCCTCGTCCTGGTCGAGGACGTAGATCTGGGAATGCGTGATCGCGTTGAACATGCGTCTCACGCTAGTGAGGATCGGCCGGGAAGACTTCTCCGAAACTGCTCAGGCGCTCGGCCTGGTCCACGCCATGGTGAAGCAGGTCGGCACGTTCGCGGCGACCGCCTCCCGGCGGTACTCCCGCGGCGACCGGCCGACGATGCCGCGGAACGTGCGGCTGAACGTGCCGAGGCTGCCGAAGCCGACCGCGAAGCAGATGTCGGTGACGCTGCGGTCGGTCTCCCGCAGCAGGAACATGGCCCGCTCGACGCGGCGGCGCTGCAGGTAGCGGTGCGGCGTCTCGCCGAACGCCGCCCGGAACGTCCGCGTGAAGTGCGCCGGCGACACGTGGGCGATCCGGGCCAGCGCCGGGACGTCCAGCGGCTGCGCGTAGGCGCGGTCCATCGCGTCCCGCGCCCGCAGCATCCGGCGGTTGCTCTCCTCCACTGCCCCGCTCACGTCCCCATCCCACCACGTCCGGCGGGACGGGCGACCGGGGCTCGGGTTCCCGGTGGGCGGGAGCGTCCGCCTCCCCGCCGGCGCCGCGCGGTTAGCGTTCGGTGATCCACTCTGAGAGGGGCACGGACATGGCGGAACGCTCCCTGGAGCAGCGGACGGCCGACCTGGAGCGGATCGAGGCGATCAAGGCACTCAAGTACCGGTACTGGCGCGCGTGCGACGGCAAGGACCCGGCCGCGTTCCGGGACTGCTTCGTCAAGGGCCCCGCGTCGATCGACTACGGCTCGCTCGGCACGTTCGAGGACGCCGACGAGCTCGCGCGGGTGTTCGCCGAGATCGCGTTGAGCGAGGTCGGCGGCCGGTACGCGGTGCTCGACATGCACCACGGCTTCCACCCGGTCATCACCCTGATCGACGAGGTCTCCGCGTCCGGTGCCTGGACGCTGCGCTTCCGGCAGCTGAACCGGGTCGACGGCACCGAACTGCTCATGACCGCCGAGTACGACGACGCGTACGTCCTGGAGGACGGGCGGTGGAAGATGGCGAAGTCGCACGTCCGGCCGCTGTGGACGATCCGGCGCCCGCTGCCCGAGGGCACCGAGGTGACGCAGCTCGGGTGGCCGTGATCAGGGGCGCGGGATGTTGCGGAGGTTGCTGCGGGCCAGGTCCAGCATCTTGCCGACGCCGCCGGTGAGGACGGTCTTGCCGGCGGCGAGCGCGAAGCCCTTGACCTGCGCCGGCGTGATGTGCGGCGGGATCGACAGGGCGTTGGGGTCGGTGACGACGTCCAGGAGGTAGGGGCCGGGCGCGTTGAGGGCGGCCGCCATCGCGTCGCGGACGTCGGCGGGCCGCTCCACGCGGGCGGCCTCGATTCCGGCGGCCTGCGCGATGGCGGCGTAGTCGACGGCCTCGTGGTCGGTCTCGTAGGACGGCAGGCCGTCCACCATCATTTCGAGGCGGACCATGCCGAGCGACGCGTTGTTGAACACGATTATCTTGACCGGGACGCGATGCAGTTTCACGGTGAGGAGTTCGCCGAGCAGCATGCCGAGGCCGCCGTCACCGGAAACGGAGATGACCTGGCGGCCGGGCGCGCCGTACTGGGCGCCGATCGCGTGCGGCAGGGCGTTCGCCATCGACCCGTGCACGAATGAGCCCATGACGCGGCGGCGGCCGTTCGGGGTGATGTAGCGGGCGACCCAGACGTTGCACATACCGGTGTCGACGGTGAATATCGCGTCGTCGGCGGCGAGGTCGTCCAGGACGTCCGCGACGTATTCGGGATGGATCGGGGAGTGCTTCTCGATGTCGCGCGTATAGGCGGAGACGACGTTCTCCAGTGAGCGCGCGTGCCGGTGCAGCATTTCGTCGAGATAGGACTGGTCGCGTTTCTGCTCGACCTTGTCCATGACGAGGCGGAGGGTCTCGCCGATGTCACCGTGGACGGCGAGAGTGAGCGGCGTGCGGCGGCCCAGCTTGGCGGGATCGTCGTCCACCTGGATGGTGTGCCGTCCAGGAAGGAAAGGGTCGTACGGGAAGTCGGTGCCGAGCAGAAGGACGAGATCGGCCTCCTGCATCGCCTCGTAGCAGGCGCCGTAGCCGAGAAGCCCGCTCATTCCGACGTCGAACGGGTTGTCGTACTGGATCCATTCCTTGCCGCGCAGCGCGTGCCCGATGGGCGACAGCAGCTTGTGCGCGAGCCGCATGACCTCGGCGTGCGCGTCCTGGACGCCGGACCCGCAGAACAGCATCGGCTTCCGCGCCCGGTTGAGCGCGTGCGCCAACTGGTCGACCTGGTCGGCGGGCGGTTTGACGATGCCCTTGCGGACGAGGAAATCGTGCTCGCCCGTGGGGTTCTCGGCGTCCTTGCTGGCGATGTCGCCGGAAAGGGCGAGCACGGCGACGCCGCCGAGTCCGACGGCGTGCTGGATCGCGGTGCGCAGGATGCGCGGCATCTGCCCCGGCCCGTTGATCAGCTCGCAGTAGTGGCTGCATTCGGTGAACAGCCGCTCAGGATGGGTCTCCTGGAAATAGCCGCTGCCGATCTGGGTGCTCGGGATCTGCGAGGCCAGCGCCAGGACGGGCGCGCCGGAGCGGTGCGCGTCGTAGAGGCCCTGGATCAGGTGGGTGTTGCCGGGCCCGCAGCTGCCCGCGCAGACGGCGAGCCGCCCGGTGGTCTGCGCCTCGGCGGCGGCGGCGAACGCGCCGGCCTCCTCGTTGCGGACGTGCACCCACTCGATGTCGCCGCCGGTGCGCCGGACCGCGTCCACGACCGGGTTGAGGCTGTCGCCCACCACGCCGTAGATGCGCCGCACGCCCGCCTGGCGCAGCACCTGGATGAACTGGTCCGCGACCGTCGCCATGTCCCCTCCGAACTCCCCGCGTCGAGCAGGAGCCTGCCCATGATCGCCGCGGCGACACCTGACCGGACGGGCCTGGCGTGCCCCGAGCGCCGGAGGGGAGATGATAAATCCTTGAACCAATCGGCTCCGGGACGCGGGATTAGGGTGGCGAGCATGGACGACGAGCACGAGGACCTGGACTTCTGGTCGTTCGTCGATCTCGCGGGCGGCCGGCTGGCGGACGAGTTCGGCTTCCCGCACCGGCTCGCGACCCGGCTCCTGCTGACGCTGAACCGGGCGTCGGCGATCGTCACCTACGACCTGGAGTCCACGGTGCACCGGCCGCGCGGGCACTCCTGGGCCGGGTTCCGGCTGCTGTTCGTGACCTGGCTGGCGGGCCCGCTGGAGCCGGGCCGCGCCGCCACGCTCGCCGGGATGAGCCGCGCCGCCGTGTCGAACCTGGCGAAGACGCTGGTCGCGGACGGGATGATGGTGCGCACGCCGGGCGAGCGGGACGGCCGCTCGGTGATCCTTTCGCTGACCGAGGACGGCCGCCGCCGGATGCTGGAGATCTTTGCGGGCCAGCACGAGCGGGAACGCCAGTGGGCGGGCGTGCTCACCGAGACCGAGCAGCGGATGCTGATCATGCTGCTGGACAAGCTGATCGCGAACCGGCACCGGTTCGACGTCCGCGAGCGGAGCTAGCCCGGAGCCGGCCCGGCGCCGGCCCGGGCACCGGGCCGGTTCCGGCCTGAGCGCGCCCGGGCGGAATGTGGGCCTTTTCAGCCCCCGCCGTGCGACGTAGTGTCACAAGAAAGTAGTACACGCATTAATCATCCAGGGGAGGCGAGGGAGCCATGGCCCACTATCGGCGGGTCGGGGACGTGCCGCCGAAGCGGCACACCCAGCACCGGGACGCGTCGGACCGGCTCTACTTCGAGGAGCTGATGGGCGAGGAGGGCTTCACCGCCGACTCCTCGCTGCTCTACCACCGGGAGATCCCGTCCGCGATCGTCGACTCGCGGGTCTGGGACGTCCCGGACGCGGCCACCACGCCCAACCACCCCCTCAAGCCGCGCCATCTCAGGCTGCACGAGCTGTTCCCCAAGGAGACGTGGGCGGACACCGACGCCGTGACGGGCCGCCGGCTGATCCTCGGCAACGACGACGTCCGGCTCTCCTACGTCGTGTCCGCGGCCGAGTCGCCGCTGTACCGCAACGCGACCGGCGACGAGATCGTGTACGTCGAGTCCGGCGCCGCGACCGTCGAGACGATCTTCGGGGCGCTCACCGCAAAGGCGGGCGACTACGTCGTCATTCCGACCTCGACCACGCACCGCTGGCTGCCGGAAGGCTCCGACACCGGCAACAGCGAGCCGCTGCGCGCCTACGTCATCGAGGCCACCGGGCACATCGCGCCGCCGAAGCGGTACCTGTCGCGGTTCGGGCAGTTCCTGGAGAACGCCCCCTACTGCGAGCGCGACCTGCACGGCCCCGGCGAGACCCTCACCGCCGAGGGCACCGACGTCGAGGTCCTGGTGAAGCACCGCACCTCGCGCGGCGTCGGCGGCACCCGCTTCGTCTACGCGCGGCACCCGTTCGACGTGGTCGGCTGGGACGGCTGCCTGTACCCGTTCACCTTCAGCGTCCACGACTTCGAGCCGATCACCGGCCGCGTCCACCAGCCGCCGCCCGTCCACCAGGTGTTCGAGGGCCACAACTTCGTGGTGTGCAACTTCGTCCCGCGCAAGGTGGACTACCACCCGCTGTCGATCCCGGTGCCCTACTACCACTCCAACGTCGACTCCGACGAGATCATGTTCTACTGCGGCGGCGACTACGAGGCGCGCAAGGGCTCCGGCATCGGGCAGGGCTCGGTCTCGGTCCACCCCGGCGGCCTCGCGCACGGCCCGCAGCCCGGCGCGTACGAACGCAGCATCGGCGTCGAGTCCTTCGACGAGCTGGCCGTCATGGTCGACACCTTCCGCCCGCTCGAACTCGGCGAAGGCGGCCAGGCCTGCGAAGACCCCGCGTACGCGTGGACCTGGGCGGGGAGGCGGAACCCATGACCGACCTGCCCGCGTTCGCGCGCGGCCTCTGCGACGACGCGGCGGTGTTCCCGCCCGGCCTCGCGCCGCTCGCCGACGCCGTCCCGGCCCACCGCCGGCACCGGGCCGCCCCCTACGCCGCGCTCGTCGGGCCGCTCGTGCTGCCCGCGACCGCGCTGGACCAGCTGTACCCGCTGGTCACCAGCGACCCGCTGGACCTGTCGATCACCGCGCCGAACGGCCCCGCGCAGGCCGCGAACGCCGTGGCGGCCGCCGCCGACCTGCCCGTCGTGGTGCACGCCGTCGAGGTCGCGGTGCCCACCGGGATGACGGCGTCCGACCTGGTGCACGGGCTCGAACTGCTCGACGTCCCGGTGTACGTCGAGGTGCCGCGCGACGAGCGCCGTCCCGCGGTCATCGACGCGCTCGCCGCGACCGGGCACCGCGCCAAGTTCCGCACCGGCGGCGTCCACGCGAACCTGTACCCGGCGCCGGACGAGCTGGCCGCCGGGGTCGTCGCCGCCGTGCGCGCCGGCGTCCCGTTCAAGGCGACCGCCGGGCTGCACCACCCGGTCCGCAACACCGACCCGGAGACGGGCTTCCACCAGCACGGATTCCTCAACCTGCTGCTCGCCACCGACGCCGCGATGCACGGCGCCGGGCCCGCCGAGCTGACCGCGGTCCTCGCCGACCGCGACGCCGCGTCGATCGCCGCCCGCATCGCCGGCCTGGGCGACGCCCGCGCGGCCTTCGCCCGCTCCCGCTTCCTGTCGTTCGGCACGTGCAGCATCACCGACCCGCTGACCGAACTCGCCGCCCTCGGCCTCCTCCCGTCCTCACTCCTCAAGGAAGACGCGTGACCCGCATTTCCGTTCCGGATGGTTCGCTCTACGGGCTCGACAACCTGCCGTACGGCGTGTTCTCGCCGCCCGGCGGGGAGCCGCGCGTCGGGGTCCGGGTGGCGGACTCGGTCGTCGACCTCGCCGCCGTCCTCGGCGACGACGTGTTCTCCTGGCCGTCGCTCAACGCGTTCATGGAGCAGGGGCACGGCCGGTGGGTCGAGGTCCGCGAGCACGTCCTGGACGTCGTGGCCGACGACCTGCCCGGCGACGCCGTGCACCCGCTGGACGCGGTGACGCTGCATCTGCCGTTCGAGGTCGCCGACTACGTCGACTTCTACGCCTCCGAGCACCACGCGTCGAACCTCGGGCGGCTGTTCCGGCCGGACGCCGAGCCGCTGATGCCGAACTGGAAGCACTTGCCCGTCGGCTACCACGGCCGCGCGGGCACCGTCGTCCCGTCCGGCACCGGCATCGTCCGGCCGAGCGGGCAGCGCAAGGCGCCGGACGAGCCCGCCCCGGCGTTCGGGGAGTGCCGCCGCCTGGACATCGAGGCGGAGGTCGGGTTCGTCGTCGGCACCGGTTCGCCGCTCGGCACCCCGGTGAGCGTGGACGAGTTCGCCGAGCGCGTGTTCGGGGTCGTGCTGGTCAACGACTGGTCGGCGCGCGACCTTCAGGCCTGGGAGTACGTGCCGCTCGGTCCGTTCCTCGGCAAGAGCTTCGCGACGTCGGTGTCGCCGTGGGTGGTGCCGCTGCTCGCGCTGGAGTCCGCCCGCGTCCCCACGCCGCTGCAAGACCCCGAACCGCTCCCCTACCTGCGCGAGAAGAACCCGTGGGGCCTCGACCTCGATCTGGTCGTGGAGTGGAACGGGCAGGTGGTGTCGCGTCCGCCGTACCGCGAGATGTACTGGTCGCCCGCGCAGATGCTCGCGCACATGACGGTGAACGGCGCCTCGTCCCGCACCGGCGACCTGTTCGCGTCCGGGACGGTGTCGGGCCCGCAGAAGGACCAGCGCGGCGCGTTCATCGAGCTGACCTGGGGCGGCAAGGAACCGATCGAGGTCGGCGGCGAACCGCGCACGTTCCTGGAGGACGGCGACACGGTCACGATCTCCGCCACCGCCCCCGGCCCGGGCCCCGCCCGCATCGGCCTAGGCGAAGTGACCGGCCACGTCCTCCCCGCGCGTTGAGTTGCGGCGAGTCGTCGTTATGGCGAGCCGCATAACGACGACTCGCCGCAACTCAACGAGGCACCGGGCTGGGGGAGGTTCGTGGTCGTGGCCATGAGGGACGCGGCTGCGAGCGCGGCCACGGCGGCGAGCAGAGCCGCCGCAGCGAACCCGAACGACGCCGACAGGGCGCCGAACGTGAACGGGGCGATCGTCGCGCCGGTGTAGACGCCGACCTGGACGGTGTGTCCCGCGTTCTCGGCGCGGTCCGGCAGGAGGCGCAGCGCCGCCGACAGCAGCAGGCCCGTCCAGCCCCATCCGGCGGAGAACGCCAGGACGGCCCCGGCGAGGAACGTGACCGGGGAGCCGGCCGCGATCAGCGCGAGCCCGGCGGCGCCGCTCAGCATCATCGCGGCGATGACCGCGCGGTCGCCGCGCGGCGCCCGGTCGGCCAGCGCGCCGGCGGCCAGCCGGACGGCGATCGCGATGAGCGCACTCATCGCGAGCAGGTCGCCGGTCAGCGCGTCCGGGACCCCGGAATGCGCGCCGAGCTGCACGAAGTAGGAGGCCACCGCGTTGTTGCCGGTCGCCGACAGCGCCGCCGCGGCCGCCCACAGGACCAGCGTCCGCCGGACGGCGCGCGGCATGGGCTGCGGCGCGTACGTCACGCGCCGCCGTCCGGCCGGAGGCGTGCGGGTGAGCGGGGCCAGGGCCGCGGGGACGAGCGCCAGCAGCCCGGCGATCGTCATGGCGGCGCGCCAGCCGTAGGGGTGGACGACCAGGGCGACGAGCAGGCCGGGGACGAGGGTGCCGGCGCCGAGCGCGGCGCCGACCGTCCCGGCGGCGAGCGAACGGCGGCGGGCCGGGGCGCGGGCGGCGATGAGCCGTCCGGCCGCCGGCTGGACGAGCCCGTTGGCGAACCCCGCGACGACCAGCACCGGGAACAGGACCGCGACGTGCCCGGCACGGGAGAGGGCCAGCATCGCCAGCGCCGCGACGATCGCCGCCGCCGGCAGGACGGCCGGGACCGGCAGGCGCGCGGCCAGCCGCTTCGCGGCGGGCGAGCCGAGTGCGCTCGCCGCGTAGAACGCGCTCATCGCCAGGCCCAGCGTCGTCCGCGTGGTGTGCAGTGTGTCCTGCATGGACGGGGCGAAGGCGCCGACCGCGAACCCGGGCATCACCGCCGCGGTCGCGGTGAGGGCGGCGGTGACGACGGCGGGCCAGGGCCCTCCGCGCGGGACGGGGCCGGTCACGGGTGCTCCGGGCGCCAGGCGGGGGTGCCGGGGGCGACGCGGCCGAACTGGACGTCGGCGAAGTGGACGCCGAAGCCGAGCGTGCCGGGTTCGGCGAGGTCGGCGACGAGGCGGCGGCGGACCTCGGCGGACAGCACCGGGTCGTGGTCGGGCGCGGCGGACCATTCGGGGTGGTCGATCTGGGCGGGGCTGTGCAGCGCGTCGCCGAACGCGATGAGCCGCCGCCCGCCCGAGGTGATCTCGTACGTGGTGTGCCCGGCGGTGTGGCCGTGCGTCGCCCGGACCCGGACGCCGGGGAAGACCTCCTCGCCGTCGGCGACCGCCTGGACCTGGTCGGCGAAGCCGTCGAGGATGTCGTCGCCGGTGCCGGACAGGTGCCGGTGCTCCCACTCGGCGGCGGTGAGCAGGACCCGCGCGTCGGCGAATGGCGGGCGGCAGGCGGGGGCCGCGGGCCAGAGCCAGCCGACGTGGTCGCTGTGCAGGTGGGTGACGGCTACGGCCTCGATGCCCGCGGGGTCGCGGCCGAGCTCGGCGAGGCCGTCGAGCAGCGCGCCGCCGTGCGCGGCGCCGACGCCGAACGGGTCGGCGGGGTCGGCGGGCCAGGAGCGCGGGCCGACGCCCGCGTCGATCAGCAGGGCGCGGTCGCCGTGCTCGACCAGCAGCCCGCCGATGCTGGCGACGAGGTTGCCGGTGGCGTCGAGGTACTCGGGGTGCGCGTCCCAGAACTCGGCGGTCGAGCCGGGGAGCCAGGCGCGGGGCCTGAGCGCGACGGCGCCGTCCGGGACGTAGCTGATCCGCAGGTCGCCGAGGTGGATCGTCCTGATGCCGGCCTCGGTGGCGAGGCGGTCGCGGGTGGTGGCGGGCATGGGTGTCTCCCTCCGGGACGGCCGCACCCTGCGGCCGCCGCACACCGGGAAACTTACAACTAGAACTATTCAAGCTGCAACCATTGCAGCTTGATGTAAACTCGGGGCATGAGCAGCGATCCGGAGGCCGCCGCGGCGGCCGAGCGGCAACTGTGCGGGCTGGTGAACGGGCTGTCCCGGCAGATCGAGGAGCACGTCCGCGAGCGCGCCGCGACGCTCGGGCTGACCGGCCCGCAGGCCACGGCGCTGCGCGAGCTGACCGGCCCGATGACGATGCGCGACCTCGCCGACCGGATGAGCTGCGAGCCGTCCAACGCCACGTTCGTCGTCGACAAGCTGGAGAAGCGCGGTCTGGTCGAGCGCCGCCCCCACCCGCAGGACCGCCGCGCCAAGCAGCTCGTCCTGACCCCGGACGGCACCGAACTGCGCGACCGCCTCCTGGAACTGCTCACCAAGGACTCGCCCCTGGCCGCCCTGGACCAGGACGAGCAGGACACCCTCCAGGGCCTCCTGCTCCGCGCCCGCTCACTCCACTGACATCGGCGTCAGGACGATCCGGCGGCCGGGGGCGACCTCGATGGCACCGTGTCTCAGGCGCCGTGGGCGCGGCGCCGGTAGTAGGCGAACGTGACGGCGCCGAGCAGCGGCCCCCAGGCGAGCAGCGGCACGTAGGCGACGACGGCCAGCAGGCCCTGCCAGGTGTCGAAGTTGACCGGCGCGTCGGCGGTGAGCCGGTCGCCCGTCAGGTTGCGGCCGAACGCCAGCATGCCGGTTACCCACGTCCACAGCACGGTCAGGACGGTCGCGCCGATCGCCCCCGGGACGACCGCGGCGAGCGTCGGCACGCGCCGCCCGCGCAGGAACGGCACCCATCGCGGGAACACCTCGCCCCAAGTCGACACCAGCCCGACGGCGGTGAACGCCAGCATTTCGGACGCCACCGACAGGAGCACCACGTAAAGCTCTATCGGCAGCCACGGCGGCAGGTTGCCGCTCGCGTCGGCACCGGAGTCCCGGATGATCGGCAGGTGCAGGGCGACGGCCGCGATCCGCCACAGGCTGGACGGGAGCACGGCGAGCGGGACGGCCAGCGCGGCGGTCCGCGCCCAGCGAGGCGTCCCGGCGGCGGGTGCGTGCACGGAGGCCCACGCGGCCCGCACCTGCCCGGGACGCGGAGCGGCAACGGCGGAATCGGTCATGCCCCGACGGTCGCGCGCACGCCCCGCGCCGCGCCTCCCCCACCGGCACGATCCGCGTCCCCCGCCGGAGGGATCCGGCGCCGGGAGGCCCGGCCGGAGGCGGGTCCGGCCGGGCCTGTCATGCGGCGGGTCAGGTGATGTTCTTGGGGTGGTACGCCTTGTACTGGCTGCCCTTGGCCAGGCCGTAGGTGCGGGTGCGGTGGTCCGTGCCGTAGTGGCCGCGCTGCTCGTAGGCCCAGTAGGCCGTGTGCTTGCTGCTCGTCCACTTCTCGAAGATCACGACGTGCCGGGTGGTGTTGCTGCCGATCGCGTCGATCACCAGGTCGCCCGTCTTGAGCTGCGACATGGCGATGCGCTTGCTGTAGGTCGAGGACGCGAGGCCGACCGTGTTCGGGCCGGGCTTGGGCAGCCGCAGGGTCATGGACGCGTAGCCCGAGCAGTCGGTGCGGTAGCCGCCGTGGGTCTTGCTCTGGCTGTAGGGGACGCGGCTGCTCGTGTGCGGGTGCCAGGTCTTGGCCCGCGCGATGACCTGTGCGCGGGTGACCTTCGGGACGGCCGCCACCGCGACGGTCCGGCCGGTGTCGGCCTGCATCTGCGCGCCCTGCGGCGCGGCGGAGTGCTCGGCGGGGGACGTGAGCCCGATCAGTCCGGCGGCGGTGCCGGCGGCGAGCGCGAGGGAGCCGGCCCCGATGAGGATGGCCCGAGGGGAAGCCATTGGTGAACCTCCGTGAATGGTCGTTGAATTGCGTCCGCGGCGGACGCCTTGAGGGGTTCGTCGATCGACCCGGCAGACGCTAGGGAACGCTTTCCGCCGTTGTGCAGACCCGGCGGCGAGGTCGGGACAAAGAGACAGTCACAGGGCTCTGACCAGCGGAGACATCGATCCTGCCGGGACGTGGGCGGGACATGCCGGAGCCTGCGGGACACCGCCGCCGATCACTCTTGGTGCACATTCGAAAGCGCACGGCGATGATCGCGGTTCCGGCCATTCCGGCGGCCGGACTGGGCATAATGAGCCGCCGCGACGGAGAGTTCTGGGCGTTATCCGCGGCCGATGCCGGGCCTGCGGTCCGACCTGCAGGAGATGCACCGATGAGCCGAAGCCGCCCGCCGGCCCCACTGCCCGACGACCTGCCGGACGCGGTGCGCGTCCTGCTCACCGAGCTGCGCGAGCTGAGGAGCGCGTCCGGGCACGACCTGCGGTCCCTGGAGCGCCGGACGCACGCCAGCAGGTCGTCGTGGAGCCGGTGGCTCGGCGGGGAGACCTTCCTGCCGCGCACCGCGGTCACGGCGCTGGCGCAGGTGTGCGGCGGGGACCGGCCCCGCCTGGAGGCGCTCTGGGACGTCGCCGACCAGGCCCGGACGTCGGCCGCGCCCGAGACGCCGCCCGCGCCGCCCGACGCGGACGCGCCCGACCCGGCGGAGCCGACCACGGAGGAGCCCCCGCCGGAGGCCGCGCCGGAGGCCGCGCCGCCGAGGAAACGCGTTCCGCGGACGGTGCTCATCGGCGCCGTTGCGGGGTGCGCGCTCGCCTGCGGGGCCGTCGGCGTGCTGCTCGGAACGACGCTGCGCACGAACGCGCAGGAGGCACCGGGCCCCTCGGCGCGCCATGGAGCGTCGCCCGCGCACGCCACCCGCGCCGCCGTCCGCACGACCTACCGGCACGAGGTCCTCGCCCGCGCGAAGAGCTGGCATCCGCACGCGCCGGGACGGGTGCCGTACGACCAGGCGGGCAGCTACCAGGGCTACCGGGCCGACGGCTCGGGATACGCCTCCATGGCACTGGGCCTACCGGCGCCCGGCCCGAACTCGGCCGCGCTCCTGGCGTCCTACTGCGACCGCGTCCCGCCCGCGCGGCTCGGGCCCGGCGACCTCGTCGTCAACGCGACCGGCGGACCCGACGCCCGCGAGGTCATGATCTTCGAGCGGTGGACGGGCGCGTCCCGCGCCGCCTACTGGGCGTACCAGCAGCGCCGCGGCTACGGGACCGACCACCTCGTGCGCCGCGCGGCCCTCATTCGCGACGGGCGCCATGTCGGCTGCCATCCGCGCAACCTGCGGGACGACCCGGTCGGCTGACGCGCCGCGACTGCGCAGGTCAGAGGCGGGACGCCAGGTGCCCGACGAGCTCGGCGGCCGGGGTATCGGCGGCGGCGCGAAAAGCGGTGCCGGCCCACAGGTTCACGGTGTCCGGGTCGCCTTGGGCGGCGGCGGCCTTGCGGAGCGGCGACGTGACGTAGTGGACGTCCGGGTAGGCCGCGGGCGCGTCGTCGGAGTGCTCGCTCAGGAAGCGGTTGACCAGGCCGCGGGCCGGGCGTCCGCTGAAAGCTCTGGTCATCGCGGTGGACGTGAACCGCGGGTCGGCGAGCGCGGCCTTGTGCACGGCGCTCGCGCCGCTCTCCGGGCAGCGCAGGAACACCGTCCCGAGCTGGACGGCGACGGCGCCGAGCGCGAGGACCTCGGCGACGTCGTCCGGTGTGCCGAGGCCGCCGGCGGCGATGACCGGCAGGTCGGTGACGGCCAGGACGTCGCGCAGGAGCATGCGGAGCGGGAGCGCGCCGTCGAAGGTGTTGGTGAACGAGCCGCGGTGCCCGCCGGCCTCGGTGCCCTGCACGCACAGCGCGTCGACGGCGGACGACCGCCGGGCCTCCTCGGTGGTCGTCACGGTGACGACCACGACGGTGCCGCGCTCCTGGAACGCCCGGATGACATCCGTGCCGGGGCAGCCGAAGGTGAAGCTCACGAACGCGGGCGGATCGGACAGCAGGTCGGCGATCTTCGCGTCGTAGGCGTCGTCGCGGGCGGACGGCGTGCCGGGTTCGACGCCGAGCCGCTCCGCCTCCGGCGCGAGGAGGTCGCGGTAGGCGGACACGGCGACGGGGTCGATCTCGTCGAGCGACGGCATGAACAGGTTGACGCCGAACGGGCGGGACGTCAGCGCACGCGTCCGGTCGATGTCCGCGCGCATCGCGCCGGCCGTCTTGTAGCCGGCGCCGAGGAAGCCGAGCCCGCCGGCGTCCGACACGGCGGCGACGAGTTCGGGCGTGGACGGGCCGCCCGCCATCGGCGCCTGGACGATGGGCGGGCCGGGAAGCCAGGGTGCCGTCATACGGTCTCCCTTTCCGGAGCGCGGCGGAGCAACCGAGGGCGGCGCGTCCCCTCGACGCCGCGTTCGGAAAGATAGCCCGCGGGGCGCCGGGCGCGGCCGCCGGATTCAGCGAACGTGAACGACAGGGAAGAGGCCGGGATGCGGGTATTGCTGCACTACGACATGGACCACGCCGAGCCCGGCCTGGACATCGTCAGCTGCTCGGAGCAGGACGACGCCCGCCTCTCCGAGCTGCTGCCGGACGCCGAGGTCATCTGGCACGTGCTGCGGCCGCTGACCGGCGACGACATGGACCGGGCGCCGAAGCTGCGGCTGATCCAGAAGCTCGGCACCGGGGTGAACACCATCGACCTGGACGCCGCCGCGGAGCGCGGCATCGCGGTCGCGAACATGCCGGGACGCAACGCGCAGGCCGTGGCGGAGACGAGCCTGCTGCTGGCGCTCGCGGCGCTGCGCAAGCTGGTCGCGTTCGACGCGCGGACCCGGCGGGGCGAGGGCTGGCCCGCCGACCGGTCGCTGGTCGGCGGCGAACTGAAGGGCCGGACGGTCGGGCTGCTCGGCGGCGGCGAGGTCGCCGGGCTGCTGCGCGGGATGCTGGAGGCGGTCGGCGCCCGCGTCCTGTACACCTCGCGCCGCCCACGCCGCGACGACCCGGCCTGGCGGGAGCTGGACGACCTGCTGCGGGCGAGCGACGTGCTGTCGGTGCACATCCCGCTGACCGACGAGACGCACCACCTGCTGGACGCCGGGCGGCTCGCGCTGCTGCCGCCCGGCGCGATCGTGGTGAACACCGCGCGCGGCGCGGTCATCGACGAGTCCGCGCTGGTCGCGGCGCTGACGTCCGGGCACCTCGGCGGCGCCGGGCTGGACGTGTTCGAGCGCGAGCCCCTCGACGCCGGCGACCCGCTGCTCGCGCTCGACAACGTCGTGGTGATGCCGCATGTCGCGTGGCTGACCGGCGAGACGTGGGACCGCTACTTCGAGGTCGCGGCCGAGAACTGCCGCCGCCTCGCCTCCGGCCAGGACCTCCTGCACCGCGTCGTCTAGGGGATGAGCACCGGCTTGACGACCTTGCCGGACATGGCGTCCGCCTCGGCCTGGTTGATCTGGTCGAGCGGGTATTCGGCGATGAGCCGGTCGAAGGGGAACAGGCCGCGCCGCCACAGGTCGATCATCTTCGGGATGAAGGTGTGCGGGACGGCGTCGCCCTCGATGATGCCCTTGACCGTCCGTCCCATCAGCAGCAGGTTCGGGTCGAGGCGGTACTCCTCGGAGCCGACGCCGACGAGGCCGCAGACGCCGGTGGTGCGCAGCGACGCGACGGCGGCCGACACGACGGACGGGACGGCGGTCGTGTCGAAGGAGTACTGGACGCCCTCGCCGCCCGACAGCGCACGGATCCGACCCGCGATGTCCTCGTCGGCGCCGTTGATCGTGTGGGTGGCGCCGAGTTCGCGGGCCAGGTCGAGGCGGGCGTCGTTCAGGTCGACCGCGACGATGGTGGTGGCGCCCGCGACCCGCGCCGCCATCACCGCGGAGAGCCCGACCGCGCCCGCGCCGAACACCGCGATGCTGTCGCCGGCGCGGACGCCGAGGGAGATCAGCACGGACGCGGCGCCGGTCTGCACGCCGCAGCCGAGCGGGCCCAGCTTCTCCAGCGGCACGTCCTTGGTCACCGGCACGACGTTCTGCACGGTGCCGAGCGCGTGGGACGCGAACGACGACTGCCCGAACCACCGGTTGTTGACCGCGTCGCCCTCGGCGTCGGTGACGCGGACCCGGCCGTCGAGCGGGATCGCGATCATGTTCAGCGCGGCCATCTGCGGGCAGGCGCCGGGCACCGCGTCGCGGCAGTTGGCGCAGGTCCCGCAGGAGTCGAACGACATGACCACGTGGTCGCCCCCGGTGACGCCGGCGACGCCCGGCCCGACCGCCTCGACCACCCCGGACCCCTCGTGCCCGAGGATCACCGGCTTGGCGACCAGGTCGCCCGGCACCCGCCCGATCAGGTCGGTGTGGCACATCCCGACGCCCGCGATCCGGACGACGATCTCGCCCGGCCCGGGGTCGGCGAGCTCGACGCGCTCGATCGTGTAGGGGGCGTCTGCGGCGCGCAGCACCGCGGCGTCGATCTGCACGGGGGTGTTCCTCTCAGGCCAGCGAGTAGCGGACGGGCAGCCGCTTGAGGCCGCCGACGAACGTGGTCGCGATGCTCTCCGCCGGGCCCGCGAATTCGATGGAGCCCAGCCGCGGGAGCAGTTCCTCGAAGAACGCGCGGACCTCGATGCGGGCCAGTGCCGCGCCCAGGCAGTAATGCACGCCGAAGCCGAACGCCAGGTGCTTGTTCGGGTCGCGCCCCGCGTCGAAGCGGAACGGCTCGTCGAAGACCTCCTCGTCCCGGTTCGCCGACGGGTAGGACAGCAGCACCGCGTCGCCCTTGCGGATCGTGGCGCCGCGCAGGTCGTAGTCGCGGGTCGCGGTCCGCATGAACTCCTTGACCGGCGTGACCCAGCGGATCATCTCGTCCACCGCCAGCGGCATCAGTTCCGGGTTCTTGGTGAGCCGTTCGCGCTGGTCGGGGTGCTGGATGAGGGCCTGCAGGCCGCCCGCGATCGTCGCGCTCGTCGTGTCGTGCCCGGCCGTGGCGATGATGACGTAGTAGGAGGCGGTGTCGAAGTCGTTGAGCGGCTCGCCGTCGATCCTCGCGTTCGCGATGGCGGACGCGAGGTCGTCGGTCGGGTGCTTGCGGCGCTCGTCGGTCAGGCTCTGGAAGTAGGCGAAGAAGTCCAGCAGGACCTGGAGCTTCTCCTCGTTGGACTGGCCGCGCTGCAATTCGTCGTCGTCTCCGCCGAAAAGCTCCTGCGTCAGCTTGAGCATCCGGTCGAAGTCGCTTTCGGGCAGGCCCAGCAGCGACAGGATCACGTACAACGGGAAATGCACCGCGACCTGCTGCGCGAAGTCGCATTCGCTGCCGAACTCGACCATCCGGTCGACGTACCGCTTCGCCAGCTCCTTCACCCGCGGTTCGAGCGCCCGCATCGCGCGCGGACGGAACCAGTCCGCGCCGATCGCTCGGATGACCCGGTGGTCGGGGTCGTCCATGTGGATCAGCGTGCGCAGCGCGATGCCCTGCTCCGCCCGCTGCCGGTTCAGCTCGTCGAACTCGGCGGTGCCGAGCAGCGGGCGGGGCGCGTTCAGGAAGATCTCGTGGTTGCGCTCGATCTCCAGCACGTCCGCGTGCTTCGTGATCGCCCAGAAGGGGGTGTAGTCCGGCGCCTCCACCCACTGCACCGGCGACTCGCGCCGCAGCAGCGCGAGCGCCTCGTGCAGCCGCGCTTCGTCGGCGTACGCCTTCGGATCGGCGAGCGCCCGGCCCGCCTCTTCCACCGTCGAGGTCATGAAGCGAGCTTAGAGCGCCGCGCCCATGACCGTAAGTGGCGGGTTACTCGACGGGGCCGGTGGTACCGCATGCCCGCGGCATCAGCCGAGGTCAGTGAAGGTGCCGTGGCGGCCGTGGCCGGCGGCGAACTTCCCGGCGCCGTTGAGCGCGTCGGTGAGGGAGCCGAGGCCGTGGCGGTACTCGGCGGCCAGCGCCTCCTCCTCCGGGAGGCCCTCCGCGTCCAGGACGGACATGCGGTCGTTGCGCAGGCAGGCCTGCGGGAAGCGGGCGATCTCCGCCGCCAGCTCCTCGGCCGCCTCGCGGGACGTCCCCGTCGGGACGAGCCGGTTCGCCAGGCCGATGTCGAACGCCTCGCGCGCGGCGACGGGACGGCCGGTCAGGATCAGGTCCATGGCGCGGCTCGTCCCGATCAGCCGGGGCAGCCGGAACGTCCCGCCGTCCACCAGCGGGACGCCCCAGCGGCGGCAGTACACGCCGAACGTCGCGTCCTCCTCGGCCACCCGCAGGTCGCACCAGAGCGCCAGCTCCAGGCCGCCGGCGACCGCGTGCCCGGCGACCGCCGCGATCACCGGCTTCGACAGCCGCATGCGGGTGCAGCCGAGCGGGCCGTCGGCGGGCGGGGCGTCGACGCGCGGGCTGTCCGGCGTGCCGATCGACTTCAGGTCGGCGCCCGCGCAGAACGTCCCGCCCTCGCCCCACAGGACGGCGACGCTCGCGTCCGGGTCGGCGTCGAACGCCCGGAACGCCGCCGCGAGCTCGCGCGCGGTCGCCCCGTCCACGGCGTTGCGCACCTCCGGACGGGACATGACGACGGTCGTCACGGGCCCGCGGCGTTCGCTCCTTACCGGCATCTCACTCCCCAACGTGGACGAACGCGCCGTCCGCCAGCTCCTTGAACCGTTCGAGGTCCTCGGCGGGTGCGTCGATCGCGCGCAGCGGTCCCGCGTCGGCCAGGTGCCTTCGAGCGTAGAGCCGCGCGACGAGCGCCTTGCGGTCGGCGCCCGAATCGGCGCGCTCCCAGCCGGCCTGCTCCAGCAGCAGCGCCGCCGCGTACACGTCCGCCATGTACTGGGCGAGGGGGAACAGCCGGGCCTCCGCCGTCGCCCGGTCGAGGCCGCGCCACGTCTCGACGGCCTCGCGGACGTGCCCGATCCGCTCATTGACCAGGTCGGCGGTCGCGTCGTCGCCGTCCGGCGCGTTCCGGACGGCCTCGGTGAGCCGGTCGAGGAACGGCTCGTGCGCGTCCTGCCGCTCGATGGCGCGCCGGACGTCCAGGCACAGGATGTTGTCGCCGCCCTCCCAGATCGGATTGACCTGCGCGTCCCGCAGGATGCGCGCGACCGGCCACTGCTCGATGTAGCCGTTGCCGCCGTGGATCTCGATGGCGTCGCTGGCGGACGTCACGCCGAGCCGCGCGGCCCGCAGCTTGATCAGCGCGGCACCGATGCGCAGGCGGGGTTTGCCCAGGTAACCGTCGAAGACCAGCGCCTGGGCGGCCTCGGTCTCCACGATCATCTCGGCGAGCTTGCGGCGCATCAGCGGCTGCTCGTCGAGCGGCGCCCCGAACGCCTCGCGGACCCGCGTGTAGCAGAGCGACTCGACCAGCGAGCGGCGCGCGCAGCCGACGCCCATCATCGAGATGCCGAGCCGGGCGCCGTTCGTCAGCTCCATCATCCGCGCCAGGCCCCTGCCGTCCCCGCCCTGGCCCGAGCTGGACGCCGGGGCAAGCAGGAACGCCTCCGCATCGGTGAACTCGATCTCCGCGGACGCCACCGACCGCGTCCCGAGCTTGTCCTTCAGACGGCGGACCCGCACGCCGTTGCGCGTCCCGTCCCGCCGCTCCCGCAGCACCAGGAACGGCGCGATGCCGCGCACCCCGTCCGCGCCGCCCTCCGACTTCGCGAGGACGACGAACGCCGAGCCGTTGGCGTTCGAGGCGAACCACTTCAGGCCGTTCAGCCGCCACGCGTCGCCGTCGCGGGCCGCCGTCGACTCCAGCGCGCCGAGGTCGGAGCCGCCCGACCGCTCGGTGAGCAGCTGCGCCGCCTCGCCGGAGAACTCGCCGGCCGCGAAGATCTCCCGGACGCGCGCCTTCACGTCGTCGGGCGCGAACATCTCGGTGAGGCCGACGACCATGTCCCCGCCGGTGCCGAGCGCGCACGCCATGCCGATGTCGGCCTGGTCGAGCAGGTAGCTCCAGGCGACGGCCATCGGCGCCGGGTCGACGCCGTTCGCCCTGGCCTCGGCGATGAAGCCCGGACGGGTGAACGACGTCGCGACCAGCTCCCGCCGCGCCGCCTCGAACGACGCCGGCATCACGACCTCGCTGACGTCGCGCCCCCACCGGTCGTACTTCTCCAGCCGCGGCGGGTTCCGGTCGGTCTGCTCTGCCCACGCGTTCACCGGCCCGCCCATCAGGGCACCCAGCTCGCGCAGCCGGGGCTCGGCCCAGCCGAACCCGTCCCCGAGGTGGCGCCGCATCAGGAACCGCAGCGTCGGGTCGCAGTCGTACCAGTTGAGGCCCGCCGCCCCCTGGTAGCGCTCCGTCGCGTACCGGCGGGCCTTCTCCGCGCCGCCGAACGGGAGCCGGTCGAACGGCTCGGTCAGGTAAGAGGCCATGCCCCGGACATTACACTTCCGTTTCACACGATGGAAGACTGTAATCTCACCGTCCGCCGCTCCGGTCCGCGCGTCCCGCCGGGCCGCACCGGATAAAGTCCCGAACAGCCATGGACACGCTGGAGATCCGCCCCCTCACCGCCCGCTCGGTCGTGCTGAGCACCCTGCTGGGCGTCCATCCGCCCCGGCTCCCCGCCCGCTACCTGGTCCGCGCCGGCGACCTGTTCGGCATCGCCGAGGGGACCATCCGGGTCGCCCTCTCCCGCATGGTCACCTCCGGCGACCTCGTCCAGTCCGACGGCATGTACGCCCTCACCGACCGGCTCCTGCAGCGCCAGGCCCGGCAGGACGAGTCGCGCCGCCCCCGCACCCGCCCCTGGGACGGCTCCTGGGAGATCGCCGTGATCACCGCCGAGCGCCGCCCGGCCGCCGACCGCGCCGCGCTCCGCCAGGCGATGTCCGCGCTCCGCCTCGCCGAACTGCGCGAGGGCACCTGGCTGCGGCCCGCCAACCTCGTCCGGCCGCGCCCCGAGACGGTCGTCCGGCAGTGCACCTTCCTCGACGGCCGCCCGGAGGCGGACCCCGCCGCCCTCGCCCGGACCCTCTGGGACCTCGACGGCTGGACGGCCACGGCCCGCGCCCTCCGCGCGTCCATCGCGGAGGCCGGCACGATCGCCGAGCGCTTCACGCTCGCCGCCGCCGCCCTGCGCCACCTGCTGGACGACCCGCTTCTCCCGCCCGGCCTGCTGCCGCCCGACTGGCCGGGCCCCGCCCTCCGCACCGCCTACGAACGCTTCGAGAAGGACTTCGCCGACCTCCTGACCAGCGAAGTCCTCACCTAGACCCGGCTCACGGCCCGGTCAGGACGCGGAACCCGGCGTCCACCGGGATGCGGGCGCCGGCCACCGCGGGCAGCGACCCGTCCACCACCGCGGCGATCACCGCCGCGACGTCGTCCGGCTCGACCGGCCGGCCGAGGACGGACCGCCCGGCCAGCGACGCCTCCAGCTCCGGCGTCCGCGCGGCGGCGGACCCCTCGGTGCGCACCGCGCCCGGCGCCACCACGTTGGCCGTCACCGGGCACGCCTCGGCCGCCACGTAGCGGGCGAAAACGTCGAGCGCGGCCTTCGCGGTGGCGTGGGCGGCCGCCCCCGGACGGGTGAAGTCGGCGCTGAGACTGGACACGTACACGATCCGTCCGCGCTCCGGCATGCGCTCGAGGGCGGCCCAGGTGACGTGGTAGACGGCGGCCAGCTCGTCGTGCACCTTGCCCATGAACGTCTCCCACGGCATCGACCGGACCGGGCCGAACGGCGGGGTGATGTTGGCGTTGCACACCAGGGCGTCCACCGGCCCGCAGGCGGCGACGAGCCGCGCCACGTCGTCCGGGTCGCGGACGTCCGCGCGCACGGCGGTCCCGCCGGTCTCCGCGGCGACGCGCTCGGCGGCCTCCCGGTCGCGGTGGTAGTTGACGACGACGCGGTATCCGCGCCGGGCGAGCTCCCGGGCCGTGGCGGCGCCGATGCCCCGGCCGCCGCCGGTGACGAGTGCGACTGGTTCCATGGCCGCCACGCTAAGGGCCTGGACTAACCTTTCGTAAGTACATACCTCGACGTAAGCCTTGGAAGAGAAGGTAGGTGCCCTGGTGGACGACGTCTTCCGGCGGGACTGTCCCGCGCGCATGGTGCTCGACCATGTGGCACGCCGCTGGGGCGTCCTCGTCCTGACCTCGCTGGACGCCTCCGACCTGCGGTTCTTCGAGCTGCGGAACCGGATCGAGGGGGTCAGCGAGAAGATGCTGTCCCAGACGCTGCGGACGCTCCAGCGGGACGGCCTGATCGTCCGGACGGTGGAGCCGACCGTCCCGCCGTCCGTCACGTACGGCCTGACGCCGCTGGGACGCGGCATCACCGCGTCCCTGCGCACGCTCACCGGCTGGATCCGCGACAACGCCTCCGAGATCATCGAGGCCCAGCGGACCTACGACGCGGCCGACGGCCAGAAGGCGGCGGGTGGCCCTTCCTAGGCTCCGCCCGGCTGGCGGAGCCCGGTCAGCAGCCGGTGTGGGTCGTCGTCCAGTCGTTCAGGAAGGTCTGGACGTGGTACGGGTAGATGCCGCCGTCCGTCAGGTAGGCGTAGGCCGTGGAGTAGTCCTCTCCGCAGGTGGCGTGACCGGCCTTGATCGCCCAGTCGTCCGGGGCCTTGATGCCGTCCGCGGCGATCAGCGAGAGGAAGTTCGCGTCCTCGTCGTTGCCGGGAGTCGGCGGCGGGACCACCACGGTGTGCTGCGGCGCGGGCCGGGTGACGGTGACGGTCGGCCGTGGCTTGGCCGCTTGATGGGATGCGGACGGCGTGGCCGCGGGCGCGGACTGGGCGGCCCGGCCCGCCGTGTGCGAGCCGCCGTTGTTCACCGCGACGAACGCGACGACGCCGGCGACGATCACGATCACCGCCGCCACTGTGGCCACTGCCGCTACGACGAATTTCTTCATGTCGTGCTCCGTTGGGCCGTTGCGAGGGGGAATGCCGGCGGGTCCCGCCCATCCCCTCGCGCTGGGCGAGGCCCAACTGGTCCCAGCCTACGCGCGGGGTGCGCCCCGTCACATCGGTCGGCCCATGACTCGAAAGCAACGCCTGTCCGGTCTTTCAACTGCGGTAACGGACATGGGCGGCGGCGGCCGGTTCATGGGACGCGCGGGCGGGCACATGATCTTCGGCGGCAACGGTGCCTGGGAGGTGGCTGCATGCCCTCGGTCCTGGACGGGATGGTCCGGCGCAAGCCCATCGAGCAGATCGACGACGAGACGGGCGGCGCGGGCCTCACCCGGACGCTGGGGCTGTGGCAGCTGACCGCGATCGGGGTCGGCGGCATCATCGGCGCCGGGATCTTCTCGCTCGCCGGCGCGGTGGCCAACGAGAAGGCCGGCCCGGCGGTGCTGATCTCGTTCCTGGTCGCGGGGATCGCGAGCGCGGCGGCGGCGTTCTCCTACGCCGAGTTCGCCGGGCTGATCCCGAAGGCGGGCTCGGCGTACACCTACGGGTACGCGGTGCTCGGCGAGTTCACCGGGTGGGCGATCGGCTGGGACCTGCTGCTGGAGTACACCGCGATCGTGGCGGTGGTCGCGATCGGCATCTCCGGCTATTTCGACGACCTGCTCGGGTTCATGCACGTCGACCTGCCGCTGTGGATGAGCGGGGCGCCCGGCACCGAGCCGAAGGGCGTCGCGGACGGCAGCTACAAGGTCAACCTGATCGCGGTCCTGCTGTGCCTGCTCATCGCGTGGGTGCTGAACCTCGGGATGAAGAACGCGGCGCGGTTCGAGACGTTCCTGGTCTACCTGAAGGTCGCCATCGTCCTGCTGGTGATCGTGGTCGGGGTCTTCAAGATCCGGTCGGGGAACTACTCGCCGTTCTTCCCGTTCGGCCTCTCCGGGGCCTTCACCGGCGCCGCGACCGTGTTCTTCGCGGTCTTCGGATACGACGCGATGTCGACTGCGGCGGAGGAGTCGAAAGAGGCGCGCAAGCACATGCCGAAAGCGATCCTGTATTCGCTGGCGATCGCGATGGTGCTGTACGTCATGGCCTGCCTGGTGCTGACCGGAATGGTCGACTACCGGGACATCAACCCGAACGCGGCGTTCTCGTCGGCGTTCAAGTCGGTCGGTCTGGACACGGTCGGCATCATCATCGCGATCGGCGCGATCCTGGGCGTGCTGACGGTGCTGTTCACGTTCATGATGGGCGCGACCCGGGTGTGGTTCTCGATGAGCCGGGACGGGCTGCTGCCCGGCTGGTTCGCCAGAACGCATCCGACCCGGCACGTGCCGACCCGGATCACCTGGATCCTGGGCGCCGCGTCCGCCGTCATCGCGGGGTTCCTGCCGATCGCGGAGGCGGCGGAGCTCACCAACATCGGGATCCTGCTGGCGTTCATCGTGGTGTGCATCGCCGTCATCGTGCTGCGCTACCGGCACCCCGAGCTGCCGCGCGAATTCCGGACCCCCGGAATGCCGGCCGTCCCCGCCATCGGGATCGTCTTCTCGGTCTGGCTCATCACGTTCCTGCAATGGCAGACGTGGGTGCGGTTCGTGGTGTGGTTCGTCATCGGCTGCGTCATCTACTTCGCCTACAGCCGCCGCCATTCGCTCCTCAACCGGGAGTGACCACCAGCTTGCTCATCTCGGCGCGCATCGGGCCGGCGATCGGCACGGGCCGGCGGGTCTCCCGGTCCACGAACACGTGCACGAAGTGGCCCTCGGCGATGAGCGCGTCGTCCGACGCCCGGTACATCCCGATCTCCCAGCGGACGCTGGAGTTGCCGAGCTTGCCGATCCGCAGGCCGAGCCGGATCGTGTCCGGGAACGCCACCTCGGCCTTGTACTGGCAGTGCGACTCCACGCACAGCGCGATGCACGGCGCGTCCAGCGGCGCGAACCCCGCCTTGGTGATCATCCACTCGTTGATCGCGGTGTCCATCAGCGAGTAGTGCACGGCGTTGTTGACGTGCCCGTAGACGTCGTTGTCCTTCCAGCGCGTCGGCACGCCGACCTGGTGCGGGTAGTCGCTCATCACGCGCGCCAGTCTATGTACCCGCCGGTAACACGCAGCACGGCGCCCTCCGGGGTCAGCGCAGGGACATGACGCCGGCGGCGGTGCGGACGTACAGGACGCCGTCGCCCGGGACGATCACCTGCGCGTCCTCCTCGTAGGCGCACTCCTCGTCGAAGTACCCCGTCTCCTCCTTGTCGAGGATCGGCTCCCCCAGATCGAACTCCCACCGGACGTCCCCGGACGCGGCGTCGAGCGCGAGCACCCGGCCCTCGCGCACGGCCATGTAGACGACCCCGTCCGCGAGGACGGGAGAGCCCGCGCCGGTACCGGGCAGCGGGCGCGTCCACCGGACGGCCCGCCCGGCGATGTCGATGGCGGTCAGCGCCTTGGCGAACGAAGGCTCGCCTCGGCCCCCGCCGCCTCGGCGGTTCACCGCGGCGAACACCGTCCCGTCCGCCACCGCCACCGCGCCGGCCGGCGTCTCCAGCATCCGGTGGCTCCAGCGGATCTCCCCGGTGCGCGGATCCTGGCCGGTGATCGCCCCTTCGTACGGGTGTGGCCCCCGGTCGACCGGCATCCACACCAGGCCTTCGGCGACCACGGCGTGGACGGCCCTGGTCACGTCCCGGGCTTCGTACTCCCCGTCCAGGTCGTCGAAGTCGTCGTCCATCTCGTCGGGGTCGACGTCCGGGTTCCCATCGAGGTCGGTGACCTGGCCGGTCAGCGGGTCCAGGCGCATCACGCCGCCGTGGACGTGCTCGATCTCGAAGCCGCCCGGGACGTGGACGGAGCCGTCGGGGCCGACCGCCGGAACCGTCTGGACGCGACCGGTCGCGCCCGCCGCGTGCCAGAGCGGCGCCAGGTCCGGCAGGCCGAACACCCTGATCCCGGAGTTGAGGCCGTACAGCAGGAGGGTGTCGCCGACCACGGCCGGGTACCCGCCTCCCGGCACCGTTCCGGTGAGCTCTCCCGTCGCGAGGTCGTGGATCCTGACCTTCCGGCTGAGGTCCGCGTAGTACTCGAACGTCCCGTCCTCGGTCTCGGCCACGAACACCCGGTCGCGCCACACCGCCACCGCCATGGTGAGCACGTCCGGCCACTCGCCGTTCTCGTCCTGCACCCAGAGCTCGGCGTTCTCTCCTGGCACGCGCCAGCGCGTCTCACCGGTGCTCGCGTCGAACGTGTACACCGTGCCGGCGATGTCGGCGACGACCAGCGCGTCACCGGCGAGGACCGGCGGGCAGAGCACCGGCGCCGCCGTCCGGGCTAGCCGGGACGCGTTCGGCGCCTCCGGAAGCCCGGACACCCCGTACACGCCGGTCCGTCCGTCGTCCCCGTAGTGCGCCACGACCATGCCATCTCCTCCGAAGGATCACGCTGAGACGTCTCGGGCCCGCACCCCCCTGAGCGCGCCCGCCGAAGGGGAGGATAGGCCCGCAGCTCTTCGTCTCGACTACGGAATGGAACAGGTCGACGACGAAACGTGCGGCGGGGTCAGTCGCGGGGGCCGCGGTACCCGAGGCGGCCCCGGGTGACCACGAGAAGGACGAGGGCTGCGGCGCCGTAGCCGATGGCGCCTCCGGTCAGCATCCAGGAGCCCTCGGCATGGGGGAACAGCTCCGGCAGGACGATGCTGGCGACGGTGTTGTTGGTCGCGTGCAGCACCAGCGCGGCCGGCAGGCTCTCCCTGGTGTGGTTGAACACCCAGGTGATCAGGTAGCTGATCGCCACGGACATGAACAGGAAGGCGCCCAGCGTCGTCCACCAGTGGACGGTGTCGGGACGGGTGCCGCCGAGCGACCAGTGCGTGAAGAACAGCGGCAGGTGCCAGAGGCTCCACACCACGCCGAGGAACAGGGTGCCCAGGACCGGGCCGTGGCGCCGCTGCAGCAGCGGGAGCGCGAAGTCGCGCCAGCCGGGCTCCTCGGCCAGACCGGTCGTCACCACCTGCAGCAGGAGCAGGGGCAGGAACGCGGCCAGGACTATCGCGGAGGGCGCCTTGAGGGTGGCGGCGGCACCGGGCAGCAGCAGTGCGCCGCCCACCAGCAGCGCCGGGACGCCCGTCAGCACGATCACGTACCAGTACCAGCGGACCCGCAGCCTCAGCAGCCGGCGCCGCCAGTCGCGCAGCCCGGCCCGGCCGCCGGTGATCGCCGTGACCACCAGCGCCGACCCGAGCGGCCCGATGTACGCCCCGGGCAGGACGCCCGGGATCTGGCTGTCGCCCAGGAGCGCGGGGAACCGGAAGTCCAGGACGCCGAGCCCGTCGGCGGACAGCACGTACGGCAGCCAGGCCAGCCAGCTCGCCGCGTACGCCAGGACGAAGAACGCCATCAGCGGGTGCCGCCGGACGAGCCCGAACGGCCCGCGCCGGGGCGGTGGCGACGCCGGGGCGCCCACGGGGAACTCGAGCGTGCCCACGTGGCGCGGCGCGTAGCCCCGGACGTGGACCGGTATGTCTTGCCGGGTGGGCATGCTCATCGGTCGGATCCTCCGTTGGCAGGGGGTGATTTCGATGTGAACATCGCATCACCGACCGCCCCCTCGGGTCCCTCCCGCCATCTGCTCGAATCCGCCACCGGCGCGCTGGAGGCGGACGGTACAGCAGGCTGGAACGCGGGTTCCGGCCCCGCTCAGAGTTCGGTGCTCTTCCCCGGCGCGAGGAGGGACATCGTGAGGCCGGTCAGGCCCTCCAGGAACATGGCGGCCGAGTTCTGCCCGAGGTCGCTGAGCATCAGCTCGTGGATCTGCAGCAGCCGGGTCGGCCGGACGCTCCGGACGTAGTCGACCGCGTCCCCGAGCTTGGTCCACGGCCCGCTGGTGGGCAGCAGCAGCGTCTCGATCGGGACGTCCGGCACGTAGTAGGCATCGCCCGGGTGGTACACCCGGCCGTCGATCAGGTAGCCGGAGTTGTCCACGAGCGGGATGTCCGGGTGGATCAGCGCGTGCTGCTCGCCGTGCACGGTCACGGCGAAGTCGCCGATGGCCAGCGCGTCGCCGTCGGCGACGGCCCGGACCCGCCCGCCGTGGTCGCCCAGCTTCTCCCGCACCGCCGCCGGCCCGTAGACGTGCAGGTCGGGACGCTTCTCCAGGGCCGCGCCGAGCAGCGCGTCGTCGAAGTGGTCGAAGTGCTCGTGCGTGATCAGGACGGCGTCGGCGGCCGCGACGGCGGACTCCGCGTCCGGCGTGAACGTGCCGGGGTCCAGCACGATCGTCGTGTCCTCCTTCTCCAGGACGACGCAGGCGTGGGCGTGCTTGGTCAACTGCATGGCGATCTTCCTTATTTGAGCAGCAAAGGTGTACAGCCACAACTGTACACCTTTGCTGTGTAGGATGATCGGGGACGCCCCCGGAGGACCCCATGACGAACCACGACCACCTCGCCGAACGGCTGCGGACGTCCATCGCCGGGCTCGTCCGCACGACCCGCGCCCGAGCCGACGCGCTGCCTCCCCCGCTCGCCCAGACGCTCGGCCTCCTCGACCGCGAGGGCGAGGCGGGCATCGCCTCCCTCGCCCAGCGGCGCGGCGTCCGCCACCAGAGCCAGAGCCGCACGGTGAAGGACCTCGAAGACCTCGGCTACGCCCGCCGCCACGCCAACCCCCACGACGCGCGCGGCGTCGTCATCGCCCTCACCCCCGAAGGCCGGGCCGCCCTCGACCGCGACCGCGAGGCCCGCCGCGACTGGCTCGCCACCGCGATCGCCACGACACTGACCCCCGAAGAACAGGACCGCCTGGCCGAACTCCCCGCCCTCCTCGACCGCCTGACCGGCCACCATTGACGTCTGCTCCGGCAGGTGTTGCTTCCGCAACCACCCGGACGCCACCTTCCGTCCATCTCCGGTTGCCCGCGCGCCCCTAGTTTCGGTCCACGTGTTCAACCGTAAAAATGCAGCCCGATTCGGCACCACCGCGCTGGCGGGCGCGCTGCTGACCGCCGGCGCCGTCACCCCCGTCCCCGCGCTGGCCTCCGAAACGGGCGCCCACGCCCCGGCCCGGCACCAGGCCGCGCGGCAGATCCCGTTCACCGCCGCGAACGTCACCCAGAACGACGACGGCTCCTTCACCATCGCCTGGACGTCCCCGGGCGTCCACCGCGTCCAGGTGTACGCGGGCACCACGCGGGACCGCATCTCCCACCGGCGCCCCGTCGCCACCGGATCGGGCAGGGCGACCATCACCGTCCGGGGCCTCGGCAGGGCCGACCGGTGGTGGTTCGAGCTGGTGCCCGACCGCGGCGGGTCCCTGACCCTCGCCGACCGGTCGCTGCACCTGGCGTCCGCCCCCAACCTGCGCGACGCGGGCGGTTACCGCACCGCCGACGGGCACTGGGTGCGCATGGGCGTCCTCTACCGCTCGGGCGACCTCGGCCGCCTCACCGGCGCCGACGTCGCGAAGCTGAAGCGCCTCGGCCTCCGCACCGTCTACGACCTGCGCACGCCCACCGAGCAGGCCGCGTCCCCCGACCGCCTGCCCGCGGGCACCAGGACGGTCACGGCGAACGTGTCGGGCACCGCGGACACCAACATCTCGATCACGACCCCCGAGGCCGCCGCGCAGCTCATGGTCGACGGAGAGAAGGGCATGGTGTCCTCGGACACGGGCCGGGCCGCCTACCGCTCCCTGCTGGGCGCCGCCGGCGACCGGACGTCCGCCGCCCTCCTGTACCACTGCACCGCCGGCAAGGACCGCACCGGCTGGGCCTCCGCCGCGATACTGACCGCGCTCGGCGTCCCCCGCGACACCGTCATGCACGACTACCTGCTCAGCAACACCTACCGGGCCGCCGAGAACGCGGCCACGCTGGCGCAGTTGCCGGAGGCGCAGCGGGCGATCTACAAGCCGCTCCTCGACGTCCGCCCCGAGTACCTGAACTCCGGGTTCGACGAGGTCGAAGCCAAGTACGGCTCGTTCGACCGCTACCTCGCCCAGGGCCTGGGACTGACCTCCCACGACCTGCGCGACCTGCGCGCCCAGCTCCTCACCGGCTGACCGACCCCTGACCGGCCGGGGCGTGGAGCAGGTCCAGGACGTGGCGTAGGTCCGGGCGCTTGGCGGTGCCCGCCAGGCTCACGGTGTAAATGGTCCGCGAGACGGGGTGGACGAGGGGGTGGAGGCTCAGGGCCGCACTGGTCTCCGGCAGGGCCATGCGGGGGATCAGGGCGGCGCCCGCTCCTGCCGCGACCAGGGCGGTCAGCACGGAGAAGTCACTGCTGCAGGCGCGGACGTCCGGGACGAAGCCGGCGGTGCCGCAGGCTCGCTGGATCATCTCCTGGCACGAGGTCTCCGGCCCGGGCGTCAGCCACGGCACGTCCGACAGGCGGGACAGATCCGCGGGCTGTCCGGCGGTCAGTCGCAGTGCCTCGGCCTGGCGGGGGTGCAGGGCGAGCAGCACCGGCTCCTCCATCAGGACGGCCTGCTCGCATGCGGCGGGGAAGTTGCGCGGCAGCACCGTGTAGCTGTGCACCACAGCGAGGTCGGTGGAGCGCTTGCGCAGCTGGTCGAGGGCCTCCTCGGGCTCCAGGACGGAGAGTCGCAGCGAAGGGGCCGGGGAAGCGTCCGTATCGGCCAGGCGCTGCCAGAGGGGCGCGATGAGGGTGCGGGCGGCGGAGGGGAAGGCGGCGATCCGCACGATGCCGTGCCGGCCGGTCTGCAGGGCGGCCAGGCCGGACTCGGCCGCCGCGAGTTCCGCCAGGATGATCTCGGCGTGGGCCACCAGCAGCTCGCCGGCCGCGGTCAGCCGCAGCGTGCGGCCGACCTTCTCCACCACGGGCGTGCCCGCCTCTTTCTGCAGGGCGGCGAGGTGCTGGGAAACGGCCGGTGGCGTCAGGTGCAGGGCCTCGGCGGTGGCTGCGACGGTGCCATAGGCGGCCAGGTGCTGGAGGATCCGCAGACGGCGAACGTCGAGCACGAACGGGCTCCTTACTCGGATGGCTCGGATCGGGACGGCAGCTCCCAGTGTGTCCCGGGGACCGGCAGAACCTTCACCGTGTCGGCGCCGGGCGGCCGGCCGGCTGATCGGTCGCGGCCTCGGGAGCGTCGCCGTCCGCGCCGGGAGGTGGAGCCGCCCTGCTCCGGTGGATGAGGATCACCCCTGCCGCGCTGACCGCGCCGCCCACCAGCTCGATGGGGTGGGGCACCTCGCCGAGCCAGCCATAGGAGACGATCAGCGCCACCGGCGGCACCAGGTACAGGGCCGCCGTGGAGGCCGCGAGCGGCAGGCGGGCGACGGCGTAGGCCCAGATGACGAAGCCGAGCGCGGACGGCAGCAGGCCCAGGTACACCGCGGAGGCCAACGCGTCCGCCGGTGCGTGGAGGGTCGCGGGCCACGCGGCGGGGACCAGGGGCAGGGCGAAGACGGTTCCCGCGACCATCGCGTAGGTGGCGACCTCCAGGCCGGTGTAGCGGCGGAGCAGGGGCTTGGTCGCGAAGTGGTACGTCCCCTGGACGACGGCGGCGGCCAGGACGATGAGGGCCGAGACGGTGAATCCGCCGGTGCCCTCGGCCAGGCCGACGATGGCCGCGCCGGCGAGTGCGACGACACTGCCGACGATGACGGTGCGGGTCGGCCGCTCCTCCAGGAGCAGGCTTCCCAGCAGGACGCTGAAAACGGGGGCGGTCGCGATCAGCAGGCTCGCGGTCCCGGCCTCCACCTGGACCTCACCCCAGTTGAGCAGTACCTGGTAGGCGGTGATGCCGGTGGCTCCGCACAAGGCGATCATCGGGAGGTCGCGGCGCCGCGGCGGACGCACCTTGGCCAACGGGGCGGCCAGGATGAGCGCCATGGCCGCGATCACGATCCTCAGGAACGACAGCGCCGCCACACCGAGGCCGTCGATGCCGACCCGGATGGCGGGGAAGGCCGAGGCCCACAGCACGACGGTGCCCGCCAGAGCGAGAACGTGGGCGGAACCGAAGCGGGAAAGCATGCCGCCACCGTCCCCCACCCCGCAGAAAAAGGTCCAGTTACCTTTTGCTGCAAAAAGATTTAGCAAGACTTACGCAAGGGCGCGCCAACGCCCAGGCAGCAGGCTGGCCCTCCGGAGCCTAGGCATCGGCGGGCACTGGTTGGCCGGGGGCGCGCGGGGCAGGGTGGAGGCACATCCATGAGAGACAAGAGGTGACTTTTCAGTGCGCTATCGCACCCTTGGAACGAACGGGCCGCAGGTGTCGGTGGTGGGGTTCGGCGCGATGACCGTGGCGCCGGTCTACGGCGGCGTCGAGGAGCGCGACGCTACCGAGACGCTCCTGGCCGCGTTGGACGCCGGTGTCACGTTCGTCGACACCGCCGACATCTACGGCGCCGGGTACAGCGAGACCCTGATCGGCCGCACGCTGGAGAAGCGGCGGGACGAGTACGTGCTGGCCACCAAGTTCGGCGGGAACCAGGACGCGAACGGCATCCTGATCCCCGGGATGGGCCGGCCCGAGTACGTCCGGCAGGCCCTGGACGCCAGCCTGTCGCGGCTCCGCACCGACCACGTGGACCTGTACTACCTGCACCGGCTCGACCCCACGACCCCGATCGAGGAGACGGCCGGGGCGCTCGGCGAGCTGGTCCAGGCGGGGAAGATCGGCGGGTACGGGCTGTCGGAGGTGTCCGCGCGGACGCTGCGGCGCGCCCACGCCGTCCACCCCGTGAGGGCGTTGCAGACCGAGTACTCGCCGTTCCAGCGGGCGCCGGAGGACGAGCTGATCCCGGCGTGCGCGGAGCTGGGCATCGCGTTCGTCGCCTACAGCCCGCTCGGGCGCGGGCTCCTCGGCGGCCAGGTCCGCGCGGCGGACGATCTCGAGGCGGGCGACTGGCGGCGGAACAACCCGCGCTTTCAGGGCGGCAACCTCGAACGCAACGTCTCGCTGGCGGACCGGGTGGCCACGCTCGCCGCCGAGCAGGGCGTCACGTCGGCGCAGCTGGTGCTGGCCTGGCTGGTGGACCGGGGCGCGCTGCCGATCCCGGGGACGCGGAAGGCCGCCAACGCCCGCGCCAACGCGGCCGCCGGCGATCTCGCGCTGGACGCGTCGGCGTTCGAGCGGCTGGAGGAGATCGTCCCGCCGGACGCGGTCGCGGGCGCGCAGGGCAACGAGTCGTACCTGGCCAACCTCGACACCGCGTGACCCGCACGGGACGGCCCGCTCCGGCATGCCGGGGCGGGCCGTCCGTGCACGTCAGCGGCGAGGGCCGCCGCGCAGGCGGGACAGGAGCTTGCGAGCCTTCTCCTGGTTGCGCGGGTCGCTGATGAGCTGCTCCGCCTTCGCGCGCGCCTTCTGGGCCTGCGGGCTGCGGGCCAGCTGTTCGGCCTTGGCCCGCGCCTTCTGCCCCTGAGGGCCGTGAGCGAACTGCTCCGCCTTCGTGCGGGCCTTCTGAGCCTGGGGGCTATGGGCGAACTGCTCCGCCTTCGCCCGGGCCTTCTGCCCCTGCGGTCCCCGGACGAACTTCATGATCCGGTCGATGAGAGAAGCCACGTTCTTCCTCCTCGGCCTAGCTTCTCCCAGTTCAACGAGCACCCGGGCCGGAAAGTTCGTCAGAACGCCTCGTCGAACGCGACGCTGCCCTCCACGCCGATCTGGTAGGCCGAGACGCGGCGCTCGAAGAAGTTCGACAGCTCCTGGACGTCCTGCAGCTCCATGAACGCGAACGGGTTGGCCGTCCCGTAGCGGACGGGCAGGCCGAGGCGGACGAGGCGCTGGTCGGCGACGTACTCCAGGTAGGCGCGCATGTCGTCCGCGCCCATCCCGGGCAGGCCGTCGCCGCACAGGTCGCGGGCGAAGGCCAGCTCCGCCTCGACCGCCTCCTCCAGCATGGCGGTGACCTGCGCGGTCATCTCCGCGTCGAACAGGCCGGGTTCTTCGGCCCGGACGGTGTCGACGACGGAGAACGCGAAGGCCATATGGGCGCTCTCGTCCCGGAAGACCCAGTTGGTCCCGGACGCGAGGGCGTTCAGCAGCCCGCGGGAGCGCAGCCAGTAGACGTAGGCGAACGCGCCGTAGAAGAACAGGCCCTCGATGCAGGCGGCGAAGCAGATCAGGTTGAGCAGGAACGCGCGCCGGTCGGCGGCGGTGCTCAGCTCGTCGAGCGAGCCGAGCGCGTCGATCCACCGGAAGCAGAATCGCGCCTTCGCCCGGATGGACGGGATGTGCTCGATCGCCGCGAACGCGCGGGCCCGCTCGTCCTGGTCGGGCAGGTAGGTGTCGAGGAGGGTCAGGTAGAACTGGACGTGCACGGCCTCCTCGAACAGCTGCCGCGACAGGTACAGCCGAGCCTCGGGCGCGTTGACGTGCTTGTAGAGGTTGAGAACGAGGTTGTTCGCCACGATCGAGTCGCCGGTGGCGAAGAACGCGACCAGCCGGTTGACCAGGTGCCGTTCGGCCGGCGTGAGGCGGGCGAGGTCCGGCAGGTCGGAGGCGAGGTCGATCTCCTCGACCGTCCAGGTGTTGCGGATCGCGGCGCGGTAGCGCTCGTAGAAGTCGGGGTAGCGCATGGGCCGCAGGGTCAGGTCCATGCCCGGGTCGAGCAGCGGCATTATTGGCAGGCCTCGCAGGTCTCGGGGTTCTCCAGGGAGCAGACCGCCGCGGCGACGGTCGTCTGCGCGATCCGCGTGGCGGGGCGGGAGCGCAGGTAGTAGGTGGTCTTGAGGCCGCTGCGCCACGCGTAGGCGTACATCGAGGACAGCTTCCCGATCGTCGGGGTCTCCATGAACAGGTTCAGCGACTGGGACTGGTCGATGTACGGGGTGCGGGCGGCGGCGAGGTCGATGAGCGCCTTCTGCGGCAGTTCCCAGGCCGTCCGGTAGAGGCTGAGCATCTCCTCCGGCAGGTCGACCAGGCCCTGGATCGAGCCGTTGGCGCGCTTGATCGCCTCGCGGACGGCGTCGTTCCACAGCCCGAGCGATTTCAGGTCGTCGACGAGGTAGCCGTTGATCTGCAGGAACTCGCCGGAGAGCGTCTCGCGCTTGAACAGGTTGGACACCTGCGGCTCGATGCACTCGTAGCAGCCAGCGATGGACGCGATCGTGGCGGTCGGCGCGATCGCGATCAGCAGCGAGTTGCGCAGGCCGACGTCGGCGATGCGGGCGCGGAGCGCGTCCCATTCGGCGGGACGGGTCGGCGCGGCGTCCGGGAAGTGGTCGAGGTGCAGCTTCCCGCGCGCGGTGCGGGTCTCGGCGTAGGCCGGAAGCGGCCCGTGCGCCTCCGCGAGGTCGGCGGACGCGGCATAGGCGGCGAGCGCGATCTCCTCGGCGATCCGGGTGGACAGCTCGCGGGCCTCGGCGGAGTCGAACGGCAGCCGCAGCGTGAAGAACACATCGGCGAGGCCCATGACCCCGAGCCCGACGGGACGCCATTTGCGGTTGGCCGTTTCCGCCTCGGGCGTCGGATAGAAGCCGCGGTCGATGGTGCGGTCCAGGAACCGGACGGCGGTCCGGACGGTCGCGCGCAGCCGGTCCCAGTCCACCCCGGACGGCGAGACGTGCGCGGCCAGGTTCACCGACCCGAGGTTGCACACGGCCGCCTCGTTGTCCCCCGTGACCTCCAGGATCTCGGTGCACAGGTTGGACAGGTGGACGGTCCGGCCCGGCTCGGCGGTCTGGTTGCAGGCCCGGTTCGCGGCGTCCTTGAAGGTCATCCACCCGTTGCCGGTCTCCGCCAGCGTGCGCAACATCCGCCCGTACAGCTTGCGGGCCGGGACCTGCCGGACGTACCGGCCCTCCTTTTCGGCCGCCCGGTACGCGGCGTCGAAGGCGTCGCCCCACAGGTCGGTCAGCTCCGGGACCTCCTTCGGGTCGAACAGCGACCACGTCTCGTCCGCCTCGACGCGGCGCATGAACTCGTCCGGGATCCAGTTCGCCAGGTTCAGGTTGTGGGTGCGGCGCGCGTCCTCGCCGGTGTTGTCGCGCAGCTCGAGGAACTCCTCGACGTCGGCGTGCCACGGCTCCAGGTACACGCAGGCGGCGCCCTTGCGGCGGCCGCCCTGATTGACGGCGGCGACGGACGCGTCGAGGGTGCGCAGCCACGGGACGATCCCGTTCGAGTGCCCGTTCGTCCCCCGGATCAGCGACCCGCGCGAGCGGACCCGCGTCCAGGAGATCCCGATCCCGCCCGCGTACTTGCTGAGCCGCGCGACCTGCCCGTACCGCTCGTAGATCGCCTCCAGCTCGTCGCGCGGCGAGTCCAGCAGGAAGCAGGACGACAGCTGCGGGCGGCGGGCCGCGGAGTTGAACAGCGTCGGTGAGCTGGGCAGATACGACAGCGTGCTGAGCAGCCCGTACAGCTCCGCCGCCTCGTCCACGCTCTCGGAGAGCCCGACGGCGACGCGGAGCAGGAAGTGCTGCGGGCGCTCCAGGACGAGCCGGGTGCGCGGATGCCGCAGCAGGTAGCGGTCGTAGAGGGTGCGGAGCCCGAAGTACCCGAACCGGTCGTCCGCGTCCTCGTCGATGAGCGCGTTCAGGGCCGCGGCGTTGGCGGCGACGAACGCGGCGGGGCCGTCCGCGAGGAGGCCCTCGGCGTGCGCGGCGGCGACGGACCCGGCGAACGTCCGGACGCCGGCCTCGGCCGCCTCGTCGCGGACGCGGGCGGCCAGCAGCCGCGCGGCGACCCGGGAGTACCCCGGCTCCACCGCGACGAGCGCGGCGGCCTCCCGGGTCGCCAGGTCGCGCAGGTCGGCGGCGCTCGCGCCGGCGCCGCCCCGGACCGCGCCGAGCACCCGTTCCGGCGCGGTCCCCTCGATGCCGGCGCAGGCCGCCGCGACCTCGGCGGCGATCCCCCCGGTGGCGGCCGCCTCCGCCGGAGCCCGCATGGTGACTGTCACGTTCTCTCCCTCGTGAGCCGGCCTCGCGAGGGCGTGCGAACGGGCGCGACGGCATGCTGCCGCGCACCGTCCCCCGGCTCACCCGCGAAGCCTCGGACGTACGGCGTGCATGGCAGGTCTTCGGACTCGCGGGCGCCCGCGCCTCCTGCCGGAGACGCGACCTACTGGCCGTCGCTTCCCGATCCGGTCGCCCGGTTCAGTGCCTGTGACGGCGGTCGTTCCCGCTCACCGCTGCGGGGCAGTCCCGGACTCTCACCGGGTTCCCTCTCACGACGCCCCCGCCGCGAGCGGCGGGGGCGAACCAGCACGGGGTTGAACCCTACATCTTGTTGATCCTCATTGCGCAACCCCAACATGTAGGGCGCGTCGGGACCGGTTCCCGGGGTCGGATGCGGCCGGCCGGACGGAGGTGGGACGATGTCCCCGTCATGTCCCCGCGTCCCCGGCAGCCGGTCTTCCGCACCGCGCGCGCAGTCGTCTTCGCGACCGTCTGCGTGTCGTTGGCGACCCTCGGCCACGCCCTGGCGTCGCACGAGCCGGTGCCCGGCTGGGCGGTGCTCGCCGGGTTCGGCGCGGTGCTGGTGGTCACGCTGGCGCTCGCGGGCCACGAGCGGTCCCTCCCGACGATCACGGGCGGGCTGCTCGGCGGGCAGTTCGCGCTGCACGCGCTGTTCACGGGCGCGACCGACGGCATGCGCCACTGCGAGGCCGCCGTCCAGGCGGGGCACGGCGCGGCGATGCCGATGCACGGCCCCGGCACCTCGATGACGCTCGCGCACTGCGCGGCGGCCGTGGTCGCGGCGTGGTGGCTGCGGCGCGGCGAGCGGGCCGCGTGGTCGCTGGCGCGGCGCGTGGCGTCCGCCGCCGACCGCCCGATCCGGCTGCTGCTCGCCCTGCTGCTCGTTGAACCGGCGGAGCGTCCGGTCCGTACCCCCGTGGTGCCGGTGGCGGCCGGCGCCATGGCCACGGGACGTGCGCTCCGGCACCAGGTCGTCCGGCGGGGACCCCCGCCGCGTTCGAGGGCGCTCGCTCACCTCTGAGCGGAGCGCCGTACGTCACCGGACGCCGGTCCCGGCGTGTCCGGTCCGACCCGTACGACTCGAACGGAGTTCCGTTTTGCCTTCCCTGTCGCACGCCCGCCGCCTGGGCGCGGTCGCGTCGCTGGCCGGCCTCGGCGTCATCGCGCTCGCCACCGCCGCGTCCGCGCACGTCACCGTCAACCCCAAGACCGCCGAGCAGGGCTCCTACGCCAAGATCTCGTTCCGGGTGCCGAACGAGGAGGACAAGGCCGACACGACCAAGCTCGTCGTCGACCTCCCCGCCGACCACCCGGTCTCGTCGGTGTCGGTCCGCCCCGTCCCCGGCTGGACGGCGAAGGTCGTGGAGTCCAAGCTCCCGGCGCCGGTCAAGACCGAGGGCGGCGAGCTGACCAAGGCCGTCACCCAGATCACCTGGTCCGGCGGGAAGATCGAACCCGGCCAGTTCCAGGAGTTCGACGTCTCGCTCGGCCCGCTGCCCACCAACACCGACACGATGACCTTCAAGGCCGACCAGACCTACTCCGACGGCCAGGTCGTCAAGTGGGAGCAGGACCCGGGCGACGGCTCGAACGAGCCCGAGCACCCGGCGCCCACGCTGAAGCTCACCCCGAAGGGCGCCGCCGACACCGCGGCCGCCGGGCTCACCGCGCAGTCGAAGCCCGCCGCCGCCAAGGCCGAGGCGGACTCGGACGACGGCACCGCGCGGGTGCTCGGCGGCGTCGGCATCGGCGTAGGCGTGATCGGCATCGCGGTCGGCGGCTACGGCCTGTCCCGCGCGCGGAGCCGGGCGTGACCCGGGCCGTCCGGCGCGCCGCCGCCGGGATCGCCGCCGCCGGCGCCGCGCTCGCCCTGACCGCGTCCCCCGCCTCCGCGCACACCTCGCTCACCGGGGCCAGCCCGGGGCAGGACGCGACGGTCGCGCCGCCCGCGCAGGTCGTCCTGACCTACGCGGACCCGGTGCAGCTGCCGCAGGTGGTGATCACCGACGCCAAGGGCGGCCGGCACGAGTCGGGCGCGCCGCAGGCGGTGGACAACAAGGTCACCGAGGCGGTGAAGGGCACGCTGCCGAACGGGGTCTACACGGTCGGCTGGCGCGTGGTGTCGCCGGACGGCCACCCCATCAGCGGTACCTACAAGTTCACCGTCACCGGATCGGCGGGCGCGGCACCGGCTGCGTCGGCCTCGGCGTCGGCCTCCAAGGCGTCCGGGCGGGCCTCGGACGGCTCGTCCGGGTGGCTGTGGATCGGCCTGATCGCCGCCGTCGTGGTGGTCGTGGGCGGCGGGTTCGCCTGGTACCGGCGCTCGTCGGGAGCTTCCGGCGAAAAATGATCATGGGGCTTCCGGTCGGGTGATTACAGGATTACATTGATGACCCGACCGGAAGCTCGCGCCTTGGGGGTTCAGTGATCGTCGAGTACATCCGCTACCGGATCGACCGGGCGAAGGCGGAGGAGTTCGAGGCCGCCTACGCGCGCGCCGCCGTCCCCCTCGCCGCCGCGCCGCAGTGCGTCGACTTCGAACTGTCCCGCTGCGTGGACGAGCCCGAGTGCTACATCCTGCGGATCTGCTGGACGTCCGCCGAGGACCACTCGCAGGGCTTCCGCTCCGGCGAGCACTTCCCCGCCTTCTTCGCCGAGATCAAGCCGTACGTCCAGCAGATCGAGGAGATGCGGCACTACGAGCGGACGCCCGTACGCGGCGCCGGCTCGTCCGTCCCGACGATGTACGACTGGGCCGGCGGCACGGAGGCACTGGAGAACCTCACCAAGGTCTTCTACGGCAAGGTCCTCAAGGACGAGCTGCTCATCCCGCTGTTCGAGCACATGCCCCCGGACCACCCCACGTGGGTCGCGATCTGGCTGAGCGAGGTGTTCCGCGGCCCCGACCGCTACAGCCAGGAGCGCGGCGGCTACCACCACATGGTCCGCCAGCACCTCGGCAAGGCGATCACCGAGGCGCAGCGCCGCCGCTGGGCGACCCTGCTCATGGACGCGGCGGACGAGGTCGGCCTGCCCGCCGACCCCGAGTTCCGCGCCGCGTTCGCGTCCTACATCGAGTGGGGTACCCGCATCGCGCTGGCCAACTCCCAGCCCGGCGCGACGCCGCCCCTCGAAGCGCCCATGCCGCACTGGGGCTGGGGCGTCGCCCCGCCGTACGTCCCGTCCAAGTGACCCGCCGCCGCTAGCGGGAGGCCAGTTCGGTCACGGCCTCCCGCGCCGCGGCGAGCGATTCCGCCGCCATTTCCCTGAACCGCGCCAGGTGCGGGACGAGGTCGGCGAGCGTCATTTCGGCGTTGACGAACTCCACGTCGTCGTCGGCGATGCCGAGATTGGCGAAGTAGGCGCGCAGATACGGCTCCTGGAAATCGAAGCCCTCGCGCGGCGCGCCGGGGCCGTAGGCGCCGCCGCGCGCGGTGACGACGACGATCCGCTTGCCGCGCAGCAGGCTCTGGCCGGTGTCCGGGTCGGAGTACGCGCCGGGAAAGGTGACCCGGTCGATCCACGCCTTCAGCGACGCGGACACCGAGAAGTTGTACATCGGCGCGCCGATCAGCACGGTGCCCGCGTCCCGGAACTGCTCGATCAGCGGAAGGGTCAGCGCCCATTCCCGCTCCTCGGCGCCGTTCTCGATGAGCGCGTCCACCTTCGCGGGCGGGACGTATCCGTTCCTCTCCACGCGGCGTCCCAGCGCGCAATAGGCCGCGGAAATCGGCGGCACCGGCTCGGCGACGAGGTCGCGGTACCGGTGTTCGGACGCGCCGTGCCGCTCCTTCCAGACCTCCGCGAACCGCGCGGACAGCCGCCGGGTGATCGAGTCGCCGGAGTGGCTGGAGTCCAGGTGCAGCAGCGAGGTGGCCTGGTCACGGGCCGATAGCATGAGTGAGCGCCCCTTCGTTCCGATGTCGTCCTTGGTTCCCACCGATATGACGACCCGCGACGACGAAAGGGGACCGATGGACGAGCAGGCGCTGGCCGAGCGGTTCGACGAGTGCCGCGGCCACCTGCGGGCGGTCGCGTACCGCATGCTCGGATCGCTGGACGAGGCGGACGACGCGGTCCAGGAGACCTGGCTACGGGCGTCCCGCGCGGGCGCCGGAGACGTCGCCAACGTGACGGGCTGGCTGACCACGATCGCCGGGCGGATCTGCCTCGACATGCTCCGGGCGCGGCGGCGCAGGGGCGAGGAGTTCGGCGGCCTCACCGGAGTCGAGCGGGCGGACGGCCGCGACCCCGAGGAGGAGGCGCTGCTCGCCGACGCGGTGGGGCTGGCGATGCTGGTCGTCCTCGACCGGCTGGCGCCCGCCGAGCGCGTCGCGTTCGTCCTGCACGACCTGTTCGCCGTGCCGTTCGCGGAGATCGCCGGGATCGTGGAGCGGACGCCCGCGACCGCGAAGAAACTGGCGAGCCGCGCGCGGCTGCGCGTGCACGGGGCGCCCGCGCTGCCCGCCGCCGACCTCGCGCGCCAGCGGAAGGTGGTGGAGGCGTTCCTCGCCGCGTCCCGCTCCGGCGACATGGACGCGCTGCTCGCGGTGCTGGCGCCGGACGCGTTCCGGCGGGCCGAGCCGGCGGCGGAGCTCCGGGGCGCCCACCGCATCGCCGGGGAGACCGCCGCCAACCCGGCGCGCGCCCGGAACGCCCGCATCGCCCTGGTCGACGGCGCGATCGGCCTGGTCGTCGCGCCGCGGGGCCGCCTCGCCGCCGTCCTCCAGATCACCGTCGAGGGCGACCGCGTCGCCGGCTACACCGTGATCGCCGACCCGCCGCGCCTCCGCCGCCTCACCCTCGCCGTCGCGGCTCCTTGCGGGCGAGGAGGTGGCCTTGGCGGTAGCGCTCGCCCTCGGCGGGCTCGCGGCGGAGCCGTCCGATCTCGGTGAAGCCGGCCTTCTCCACCAGTTCGGCGGCGGTGTCGATGGGCCAGCGGTGCGCGGGCGCCACCTTGTGGTCGAACGGGACGCACTCGGCGGTGTCGGAGGTGAAGAAGCCGAGCAGCAGGTGGCCGCCGGGCGCCAGCATCCGGTGGAAGGCGGCGAGCAGCTCCGGCACCTCCTCCGGCGGCGTGTGGATGATCGAGTACCAGGCCAGGACGCCGCCGAGCGAGCCGTCCGGCACGTCCAGCTCGGTCATCGGGGCCTGGTCGAACCGGACGCCCGGGTGCGCCGCGCGGGCGATCCGGATCATCTCGGCGGACACGTCCGCGCCGAACGCGTCGCAGCCGAGCGAGCGCAGGTGGCCGGTGAAGTGCCCGGGCCCGCAGCCGAGGTCGGCGACCGGCCCGGAATCCCGCGTGAGCTGCGCGAACGCGTTGATCATCGCGAGATCCAGCGGCCGGTCGAGGAACGTGGTGGTGAACAGGCGGGCGTAGAGGTCGGCGACACCGTCGTAGGCGGTACGGGTGCCGTCCAGGTGGGAGGCGGTCATGGACGACGACCCTACGGCGGCGGCACCGGGTGCGAGCATGGGGCCATGGCGAGGTCGATCGAGGAGCCGCGGAACGCGCGCAGCCGGCGGTCCCGGGGGGCGCTGCCGCGCGCGGCGCGCGAGCTCGTCGAGGAGCACGGCATGGCGGCGACGACCATGGCGGCCGTCGGCGAGCACATGGCGCGTCTTCTGCGGTCCACGTTCGTCGCGGGCGGGTAGGAAGCAGTTGCCGGGGGGTCTGGGGGGTCGCCCCTCCCAGATTGACTCGCCTACCCCCGTTCGGGGGTGGCGTGGGTCACTCGGGATGTCCGACCATGCCCCTGACCAGGTGTCCGTGCGGTGACGAGGAGAGATCATGCCCGCTGTCGAGTTCCGCGCGGCGCGCGACTTCCTGCTCGCGCATCGCGACGACCACGCGACCGCGTACGAGAAGTTCCGCTGGCCGGTGCTGACGGGGTTCAACTGGGCGCTCGACTGGTTCGACAAGATCGCCGAGGGGAACGACGCGCCGGCGCTGTGGATCGTCCAGGAGGACGGGGCGGAGGAGCGGTACTCGTTCGCGGAGATGGCGCGGCGGTCGAACCAGGTCGCGACCATGCTGCGGGCGGCCGGGGTGCGGCGCGGCGACCGGATCGTGCTGATGCTCGGCAACCAGGTCGAGTTGTGGGAGACGGTCCTCGCGGCGATGAAGCTCGGCGCGGTGCTGATCCCGTGCACGCCGCTGCTCGGCCCGGCGGATCTCCAGGACCGGCTCACGAGGGGCCGGGCCCGCCATGTGGTGGCGGCCTCGACGGATGCCGGGAAGTTCGACGGTCTGGAGGGCGAGTTCACGCGGATCGCGGTCGGCGAGCCGGTGGACGGGTGGCTGCGGTACGCCGACGCCTATGAGGGCGGTGACGAGTTGTCCCATTACGGGATGACGATGTCGTCGGACACGCTGCTGCTGTACTTCACGTCCGGGACGACGGCGCAGCCGAAGCTGGTCGAACACACGCACGCGTCCTACCCGGCCGGGCATCTGTCGACGATGTACTGGCTGGGGCTGCGGCCCGGGGACGTCCACCTGAACATCTCGTCGCCGGGATGGGCGAAGCACGCGTGGAGCAACATCTTCGCGCCGTGGAACGCCGAGGCGTGCGTGTTCATCTTCAACTACGCGCGGTTCGACGCCGACAGGCTGCTGGACGCGATGGAGCGGTGCGGCGTGACGAGCTTCTGCGCGCCGCCGACGGTGTGGCGGATGCTGATCCAGTCCGATCTCGGCCGGCTGGCGACGCCGCCGCGCGAGGTGGTCGCGGCGGGCGAGCCGCTGAACCCCGAGGTCATCCAGCGGGTGAAGGACGCGTGGGGCCGGACGATCCGCGACGGGTTCGGGCAGACCGAGACGACCGTGCAGATCGCCAACACGCCGGGCCAGGAGGTGAAGCCCGGCTCGATGGGACGTCCCGTGCCGGGCTACCAGGTGGTGCTGATCGACCCGCTGACCGGGGAGCAGGGCCAGGAGGGCGAGATCTGCCTCGATCTGGAGGACCGGCCGCTCGGGCTGATGACGGGCTACCACGGCGACGAGGCGCGCACCGAGGAGGCGATGGCGGGCGGTTTCTACCACACGGGCGACATCGGCTCCCGGGACGAGGACGGATACATCACCTATGTCGGGCGCGCGGACGACGTGTTCAAGGCGTCCGACTACAAGATCTCCCCGTTCGAGCTGGAGAGCGTGCTGATCGAGCATCCGGCGGTGGCCGAGGCGGCGGTGGTCCCGTCGCCGGACCCGGTGCGGCTCGCGGTGCCGAAGGCGTACGTGACGCTCGCGGCGGGCTGGGAGCCGACCGCGGAGACCGCGCAGGCGATCTTCGAGCACAGCCGGGCGCAGCTGTCGCCCTACAAGCGGGTGCGGCTGCTGGAGTTCGGCGAGCTGCCGAAGACGATCTCCGGGAAGATCCGCCGGGTGGAGCTGCGGACCGCGGAGATCGGCAAGCATCCCGGCGCGGACGACCGGCCGCCCGGCGAGTTCCGCGAGGAGGACCACCGATGACCCTCTCGTACGCGTCCGGCGTTTCGGCGACGCCGCTGCTCGGCGACACGATCGGCGCCAACCTGGATAAGACGGTCGCCGCGTTCGCCGACCGCGAAGCGCTCGTGGAGATGGCGACGGGCCGCCGCTGGACCTACGACCAGTTCGCCGCCGACGTCGACGCGGTCGCGCTCGGCCTGCGCGACCTCGGCGTGACGAAGGGCGACCGGGTCGGGATCTGGGCGCCGAACTGCGCGGAGTGGATGCTCGTCCAGTACGCGACGGCGAAGCTCGGCGCGATCCTGGTCAACATCAACCCCGCCTACCGGGTGCACGAGCTGGAGTTCGTGCTGAACCAGGCGGGCATCCGCACGCTCGTCGCGGCGGAGTCGTTCAAGACGTCCGACTACGCGGCGATGATCGAGGAGGTCCGGCCGCGCTGCGCCGGGCTGACCGACGTGATCCTCGTCGGCACCGGCGCCTGGGACGCGCTGGTGGAGACGGGCCGGGCCGGCGACCGGCACCTGCTGCACGGCATCGGCGAGGGCCTCGGCGCGGACGACCCGATCAACATCCAGTACACGTCGGGGACGACCGGCTTCCCGAAGGGCGCGACGCTGTCGCACCACAACATCCTCAACAACGGGTTCTTCGTCGGCGAGCTGTGCGGCTACGACGAGGAGGACCGGATCTGCGTGCCGGTGCCCTTCTACCACTGCTTCGGCATGGTGATGGGGAACCTCGCGGCGACCAGCCACGGCGCGTGCATCGTGATCCCGGCGCCCGCGTTCGACCCGAAGGCGACGCTGGACGCGGTCGCGGCGGAGCGCTGCACGTCGCTGTACGGCGTGCCGACGATGTTCATCGCGGTGCTGAACGAGCCGTCCGCCGACACCTTGGATTTGTCGTGCCTGCGCACCGGGATCATGGCCGGGTCGCCGTGCCCGGTCGAGGTGATGAAGCAGGTCATCGACCGCCTCGGGATGGCGGAGGTCGCGATCTGCTACGGCATGACGGAGACCTCGCCGGTGTCGACGCAGACCCGCGCGGGCGACTCCCTGGACCGCCGCGTCTCCACGGTCGGCACCGTCATGCCGCACCTGGAGATCAAGGTGATCGACCCGGAGACCGGCGTCACCGTCCCGCGCGGCACCCCCGGCGAGTTCTGCACGCGCGGCTACTCGGTGATGCTCGGCTACTGGGAGGAGCCGGACAAGACGGCCGAGGCGATCGACGCGGCCCGCTGGATGCACACCGGCGACCTCGCGGTCATGGACGACGAGGGCTACGTCAACATCACCGGCCGGATCAAGGACATGGTGATCCGCGGCGGCGAGAACGTGTACCCGCGCGAGATCGAGGAGTTCCTCTACACCCATCCCGACATCGTCGACGCGCAGGTCATCGGCGTCCCCGACGAGAAGTACGGCGAGGAGCTGATGGCGTGGGTGCGGCTGCGCCAGGACGCGCCGGACCTCACCGCCGAGGCGCTGCGCGCGTTCTGCCGGGGCAAGCTCGCGCACTTCAAGATCCCGCGGTATGTGCACGTCGTGGACGAGTTCCCGATGACCGTCACCGGGAAGATCCGCAAGGTGCAGATGCGCGCCGAGGCGGTGGACATCCTCGGGCTCGGCGACGTGGCCGCCCGCGAGCACGCGTGAGGTCGCGCCGGTGCGATTTCCGCGCGCGTGACCTTCCGTGATCGGCCGCCTGCGGGCATGCTGTCCACCATGGGCGACGACGCCGGGGCGGTCCGGTCGGCGGTGCTGACGCTGCACCGCACGACGGGCCTGCCCATGGTGTTCGGCGGCGCGCTCAGCGGCCGCGAGCGGCTGCGCATCACCGAGCTCGTCGGCAACACCACCGACTCGCTGAACGGCCTGGTCGTCCGGCACGGCAACGGGCTCGGCGGCAAGGCGATGGCGACGGGCCGGCCGATGTGGGTGAGCAACTACCCGTGCGCGGCGTCGATCAGCCACGACTACGACAAGCCGGTCGGGCGCGAGGGGCTGCTGTCGATCGTCGCGGTGCCGGTCGTGGTGCGGCGGCGCGTCCGCGGCGTGCTGTACGGGGCGCTGCGCGAGCCGCTGTCGCTCGCCGACCGGATCGTCGGCGCTGCCGTGCAGGCGGCCCGCGACCTGGAGCAGGACCTCGCCGTCCGCGACCGGGCCGACGAGGCGCTGGCGCGGACGCCCACCGTCCCGCCGGACGCGGCGGCGCGGTGGGAGGAGGTCCGCGCGGTGCACGCCGAGCTGCGGGCGCTGGCCGAGCAGGTGCACGACGCGCCGACCCGCGACCGGCTGCGCGCGCTGACGCTGCGGCTCGCCGCCGCCGGCCTCAAGCCGGCCGCGCCGCCGGAGCCGGCGGGCGGCCCGCCCCGTCCCG
>NZ_BAAAMR010000077.1:0-50313 GCF_039529375.1 Actinomadura napierensis | reverse complement strand
CGAAGCCCACGCGGCAGCGTCAATCGCTACCGGGGCTTCCTCAACCGCCGCGGGTCACCCGGTGACCGGCGGGACCAAACCGTCTCAGGCGGTCCGAAGACGGACGAACATGTAGACCATAATGCGACACTACCAGCACCAACAGGGCGAGTTGATCACTCCGCCCTCCCGGCACATCATTCGCCTCGCCGTGGCCACGCGGGTTCGGCGGTCATGGGCGGCGGACGCGGTAGCGCAGGTGCATGACCTGCTGCGCGGGGTTCTCGGTCTCCGGAGTGGTCAGCCGGCGGATCAGGTCGAGCTCGACGTGCTCCGCCGGCAGGTCGTCGAACAGCCGCCGTCCCTGCCCGAGCAGGACCGGTACGACATGGAGTTCCATCTCGTCGAGTTGTCCGGCCCGTAGCAGTGCCTGCGCCGCCCCGGCGCCGTGCACCATGACCTCGCCGTCCCCGGCCGAAGCGCGGGCCCGCGAGGCGCATTCGCGCACATCGGTGACGTAGCGGACGCTGCCGGGCGGTGGGTCGTCCGGGACGTCGTGGGTCAGGACGAAGATCGGTACGCCGTCGTGGTGGTCACCCTGCCAGCGGCCGGCCAGTTCGTAGGTGCGGCGACCGGAGATCACGGCGCGGGTGGCCATCGCCTCGGCGAACACCTGGCCGCTCGGGCCCGGATCGTTGCGCCGGTCAAGCCAGTTGAAGAGGCGGAACCCGTCGATGCCCAGTGGGGCGTCGGCGTCGTCCTGTGGCCCGGTGACGTAGCCGTCCAGGGACATGGTCATGTAGAGCCGGATGATCGCCATCGGTCAGCCCTCCGACCGCGCGCGGTAGCGAAGGTGCTGCACGCCCGGAGCGTCCAGCGCACGGATCAGTTCGAGTTCGATGTGGTCGGGCGGCATGTTCTCGAACAGGCGGCGGCCCTGCCCGAGCAGGACGGGCACCAACTGCAGTTCCATTTCGTCCAGCAGGCCGGCGCGAAGGCACTCCTGCGCGGTCGCGGCGCCGTGCAACAGGATGTCGCGGCCACTGGCGGCGGCCTTGGCCTGCGCGACGCAGGACTCGATGCCGTCGGTGACGTAGCGCGCATGCCCCGGTGCGGGCTCGTCGGGTGCGGCATGAGTCAGCACGAAGATCGGGACGCCATCGTGGTGATCGCCGGCCCAGCCGCCCGCGAAGTCGAAGGTGCGCCGACCGGTGATCACCGCTCCCGTGGCCATCGCCTCGTCGAACACCGTCGCGCTCGGCCCGTCGGCGGGACGGTGCGAGCGCGGGTCCACGTCGCCGGCGCGCAGCCAGTCGTGCAGCCGCTCTCCGTCGACTCCGAGCCCATGCTCCATCCCGTCGTCCGGACCGGTGATGAATCCGTCCACCGACATCGACATGTACAGCACGACCTTGCTCATCGCGGGTCCGATCCGCCGGTGGTGAGGGCAGTAGCGGTCATCATGGAACGCGTTTCCTTTCGTGACGGACTACGAGGCGAATGCTTCGCCTCTTGTACGAGGTTCTTCCCGGCCCGCGCCGGGCATTGACCTGCTCATTCAGCATGCAAGATCGTGAGCCGGGGTTGTATCCCAGATTTCTGGGGGAACGCGCAATGCGATTCGCGTACATTTCGGTGCATGGCGAACGCAGCCGCACACGCACGCGTTCGCGACGACATCGCGCGGCTGGTTCACCGAGGCATGCCGGTACCGGAGTTCTCGCGGGCCGTCGGCGACGCGCTGAGCCGCGCCGTGCCCGCCGAGGGCACCTGCCTGATGACGATCGACCCGGCGACCATGCTTCCGACCGCGGAGTTCGTCGAGAACGGCCTGCCCGCCGCCGAGATGCTCCGGCTCGTCGAGATCGAGGTACGCGAGCCGGACTTCAACAAGTGGGTCCACCTGTCCCACGCGGACCGTCCGGCGGCCAGCCTGAGCGAGGTCACCGCCGGTGATCTCGACCGCAGCCTGCGCCAGCGGGAGATCCGCCGGCCCGGCGGCTTCGCCGACGAGTTGCGGGTGGTCCTCGCGGGCGGCACGGCGACCTGGGGCGCATTGACCGTGTTCCGGGAGGCGAAACGCCCCTACTTCTCGGCGGCCGAGGTGCGGTTCGTGTCGTCGCTGGCCGGGTTGATCGCCGACGGACTGCGGCGAGGACTCCTGCTCGATGCCGCGCGGGACGGTGACGCCGACACCGGCCTGTTGATCCTCGACGCCGACGACGGCGTACAGATGACGAACCAGGCTGCGCAACGTTGGCTGAACGAGCTGGGCACCGGCGACCGGGCCGGTGTCGAACTGCCGCTGGTCATCCCCGCCGTCGCCCGCCAGGCCCGTGCCGTGTGCGACGCCGCGGCGACCGCGGCACGTGCGCCGGGCGATATCCGACCGGCCAGAGCCCGAGCGCTCACCCGATCCGGTCAGTGGCTCATCGTCCGGGGCTCGCTGATGGGCGACGGCCCGGAATCGCCGGTCGCGGTGATGCTCGAAGCGGCCCGTCCCGCCGAAATGGCGCCGCTGATGGCCGACGCCTACGGCTTCACCAACAGCGAGCGGCGCGTCACCGAACTGGTGGCGCAGGGCTTGTCCACCAGGCAGATCGCCGACCGGCTGCAGGTGTCGTCGTACACCGTGCAGGATCACCTGAAGTCGATCTTCGCCAAGTCCGGCACCGGCTCACGCGGCGACCTGATCGCCCAGCTGTTCTTCGATCACTACGCCGCTCCCCTGACGCTGGGAGCCGCGGCGCACCCGTGAGGCCGCGGTATTCGCCCACCGATCACCGCGATCCAGAACTGCCCCAGAAACGCGACCCACAAAAGACGGCACGGCCGGTGACCCGCCAGGTGCCGAGTGGAGGTGTTCAGCGTAGTTCGACTGCGATGCCGTGTGCGGTGAGCATTTCCAGGAGAGTGTCGAGGATTACCGCCGGCAAATGTCGGTGGCGGTCGTGGCCGGCGATGAGGTGCCGGCGGGCCACCGTCGAGTTGTGCCAGACCAGTCGGAAGGGAGCGGCAGCGCCCCACTCCCCGCTCAGGCAGTCGTCGAGGGCGTCCAGGTTCCAGCCGAAATAGCCGCCCGGGCCGTTGATCGCCTCACCTATGCCGCAGTAGAAGCCCTCGATGTCGGTGACGAAGCGGCCGTCGAGGTGAAAGGCGGTTCCTGCCTGCTGGTCGGGGGTGCTGTGGCGGTGATGGGCCAGTGCCACGCCGGCCCACTCGTGTCGCAGCGTCCGGTCATAACGCGCCCACAGGTTGCGCTTGGTGGGCCGACCGGTGAACCACAGATCCAGGATGTCGCGGGTCGCCGCAGGGCGCGGTTCACGTGCGTCGCTGGCGATGGTGACGTCCAGGACGTCGGAGCCGAGCGTGGACGGGACGCTCGACAGGACTGTGCCAGACACGATGCCATCGACCAGGCGAACCGTTGAACCGTCGGCGGCGACGGCTCCCACGTCCGCCGACACCCGGCGGCGGCGCAGGCCGGCCTTGGTCGTCTGGTGTGCCGCGGCGATCGCGGTCATCAGCGGCGGCTCGGGCCGGCAACCGACCAGGGTGATGTGCGGTACCGGCGGCCCGGCGGGTTCACGGAACAGGCCGGTGATGTCCGCGCAGACACCGCATGGCGCGTCGTCCGGGCCGCTCAACACCAATCCGGTGATGTCATCGGGACGGGTGACTCCGTCGGTACGGTCGTGCACATCGACCAGGCCCTCCAGGTCGATGTCGAGATGTTGCGGGGAGGTCCGCGACGGCCGGTGGTCCAGGACGGTCACGTCCAGCAACTGCTCGCCGATCCAGCCGCGCCGTGCCGCAGGGTCATCGGGTCTGGCCGACAGCCACAGGTTGCCCAGCCACGCCCGTCCGGGACCTGCGGTGTTGGAGGGCATGGAGTTGAGTACCGAAGCAAGTACGCCGTCCGGCATGCAGCCCAGGAGGGTGAAGCGTTCCCGGGGCCGGGGCGGCAGATCGACGAACAACCCGTCGATGCCGGCACACAACGCCAGGGCATCATCGCCGGGAAACTGCGGTGTGCCGGTGAATCCGACGAGCAGCCAACGCGGCGGAAACCGCCGGTCCCATGTCCACCGCCGCTGCCACGGATCGTCGGCTCGGCCCAGGCGGTCGGTCACAACCCCCGACCGTACCGGCCGCCAACACGCGGACCCTGACGATCCGGCAGGGGCCGTCCGACCGGTTGCTACCGCCAATATCAGGGCTGGTCCTCCTCACCGGCCGCTCACAGCCTCGGAGCGGAGCAGCAACTCGGCGACCTGCCGATGTTTCCTGTGCTCAGGCTTCTTGCGGGTCGGGGCGGCGGGCTGCCCAGACGGTGCGCTCGGTGCGTACCGTCAGGTCGTCGCGGCGCAGGATGCTGTGCGGGCTGCTGGTGTCGAGGAGCTGGTCTAGCGCGGTGAGGTCCTCTAGGGAGATCCTTTCGGCGATGGCGCTGCGGATGCGCTGCAGGACGCGGAGGGCGTAGAGGCCGATCGCCTCGCTACGCGAACCTTCGATGTTCACGGCGATGGCGCGTTCGCCCTCGATCGTGAAGCCGGCGGCGGTCAGCATCGGGCCCCAGTCGGCGCCGCGGTGGGGCATGTGTTCGGCTTGGAGGCGGTCGGCGGCGGCGTGGACGCGTTCTTCCAGGCCGGGCCGGTCCTTGGGAGCGTTTTCGGGCAGGAAGCGGGGATGGCCGGCCAGTTCGACGACGGCGAACAGGCCGCCGGGCGCGAGCGCGTCGTGGACGGTCCGCAGGGCGTGGTCGGGGTGGGCCATGTGGTGCATCGAGGCCGACGCCCATACCAGGTCCGGTGAGCCGAGGTCGGGCCAGGCGGCTTCATCGAGGTCGGCCTGCACTGTGCGCACGCGATCCTGGACGCCGCGGGCGCATGCCTTGGTGTGCAGGCGCTGAAGGTGTTCGGCGGACGCGTCGACGGCGGTGACGTGCGCGTCGGGGAAGCGGTCGAGGAGGGCGAAAGTGCCCGCGCCCGTCCCACAGCCCAGGTCCACGATGTGGTGTGGGCCGGTATGCAGTGGCAGCCATGCGGTGATGGAGGCGGTGTGTTCGGCGAGGACCTCGGCGTCCAGGTCGAGGATCTCCGCCTGGCCGTCGGGTCCGTGGTGGTGACCGTGCGAAGCGTCGTGGCGGGTGGTGTGCGTGTGGGTTTGGTTCATGCTCTTCACACTAAGACGGCCATGCGTATATGGCATGAGCCCTTCCAGTTTACGCAAGGAAGTGGTCGGGAGTGCTGCCCGAGGCGCAAGAGGTCGCCGCTGCGCAGACCGTTGCGCGGCCCTGCGCCATTATTCGGGAGCGTCCTGAGCGTTGCCGCCGTCGCCGTCGCGCTGGTGGCTGCGGCGGGCGTCGCGGTCGAAGATGCCCAGGACCTCGCACGGGCCTGAGTCCGCTCCAATGGCGTGCGGCATCATCGTGGGGAACTCGGCCGCCTGGTTGGTCTCGAGGCGGATGCGGTTGTGGCCGAGCATGAGGATCGCCGTGCCGGACAGGACGACGAGCCATTCGTGCCCCGGGTGCGCGCGCATGCGCGCCGGGTTCTCTGGGGGCGGTTCGGTTATGCGCTGGCGCACCACGCTCATCCCGGGTTCGGCCTTGACGGTCCAGCGCATTTGACCGCGGGTGTTGTCGATCATCGGGCTGGTGACCACGTCGTCGGTGGCGGTCTCCACCAGCTGATCCAGCGTGGTGTCCAGGGCGCGGGCGAGGACGACCAGTTGGTCCAGTGCGAGGCGGCGCTGGCCGTTCTCGATGCGGCTCAGCGAGGACTGGCTGAGGTGGGCGCGGGTGGCCAGCTCCTCCAGGGACCACCCCTGCGCCACCCGCAAGGCGCGGATGCGTTTGCGTACGAGGCTGTCCAGCTCTCCATCTCCTTGCGTCATGGGCAACATCGTATGCCTCGAATGCAAGACCGGCTTAGCGTCGTCTGCAGATGCTCCGCAATACTGGCGTCCTGTTCGTCTACATCGCCCTCCGCGGTCCCAAGAACACACCCGCCGCGGTGTAATGCACGGTGCTACTCCGAACTGCTTGGCTTGCGGACGTGGTCAGTCAGAACGGTGAGGACGAGCTTGCCGCGGGTGCGGCCGGCCTCGCCGCGGACGTGGGCCGCGCTGGCCTGCTCAAGGGGGAAGGTCTCCTCCACCCCGACGGCGACATGACCGGCGTCGATCAGGCCTGCGATCGTGGTCAGCGCGGCGCCGTCCGGCTCGACCAGGTACGGAGCGACGTGCGTGCCGGCCGCCTCGGCGGCCTTGGCCAGTTCCGGGGAGACGCCGGCCGGGACGGCGACCAGCAGGCCACCGGGACGCAGGACCTTGAGCGAGCGGGTGCTGGTCTGGTCATGAGCGTCGCCCACCAGATCGACGACGACGTCGACGGCGTCGGCGGCGTCGGCGGCGTCCTCAAAGCAGGTGGTGGTGTAGTCGATGGTCTCGTCGGCGCCGAGCTCCTTGAGCCAGGAGTGGCGGGCTGCGCTTGCGGTGGCGATCACGTGGGCGCCCAGGTGCCGGGCGAACTGGACCGCGAAGTGACCCACTCCGCCGGCGGCGGCCGTGATCAGGACGCGTCGGCCGGCCCGCACGCGGGCGGTGTCGACCACGGTCTGCCAGGCGGTCAGGGCAGCCAGCGGCACGGCGGCCGCGTGCACATGGTCAAGGGCGGCCGGCTTGCGGGCCCACTGGCGGGCCGGCGCGGTCACGTACTCGGCGAAGCCGCCGACGGCACGCGGGAACCAGGGCATGCCGTACACCTCGTCGCCGGGCGCCAGCGTGGTGACGCCGAAGCCGACCTCCTCGACGACACCGGAGACGTCCCAGCCCAGGATCAGCGGGGACGTCTGCAGCCCCGCCATGCCCTGGCCTTCGTGGGTCTTCCAGTCCACCGGGTTGACGCCGGCGGCGTGCACGCGCACCAGCACCTCGGTCGGCAGCCCGGCCATGCCGCATCGCGTTGCCGTTCTCGCCCTGGACGGAGTCCTGCCGCTGGACCTGGGCATCCCGGCCCGGGTGTTCAAGGAGGCCTGCTCCCTCGGCGGGCGGCCGGTGCGCACGCACGAGGACTACCGGATCGTCGTCGATCACGACGAGTCGGTGCTGGAGACCGCGGACACCGTCGTGCTCGCGGCGGCCGGTCTGCTGGACGGTCTACGGGCCACCACGCACTGGGCGCTGTGCGACGCGATGGCACGGCTGTTCCCCGGCGTAGAGGTCGATCCGGACGTGCTGTTCGTCGACAACGGACGCATCCTGACGTCCGCCGGCGGAGCGGCCGGCATCGACCTGTGCCTGCACCTCGTCCGTCTGGACCACGGGGCGGCGGTGGCCTCGGCCGCCGCGCGGCGCTGCGTGGTGGCGCCGTGGCGAGGGCGGGGCAGGCGCAGTTCATCGAGCACCCGGTTCCGCAGGACACCGGCCGTTCCACTTCGACGACCCGGCAGTGGGCGCTGGACCGGCTGGCTGAGCTGATCACACTGGAGGACATGGCCCGGCACGCCCACATGAGCGTGCGCACGTTCACCCGGCGGTTCCGCAGCGAGGTGGGCAGTAGCCCGCTGAAGTGGCTGGCGCAGCGGCGGCTTGCGCACGCGCGCATGCTGCTGGAGTCCACCGACCTGACCGTCGCACGGATCGCCACCGCCTACGGCTTCGGCGACCCCGTTGCCCTGCGCAAGCACTTCCACACGTACTTGGGCCTGTCACCACTGGCCTACCGTCGCGCCCACAACGCACCGGAGCCGATGACGGCGCGGTGACCGACCACCCAGCCGCGACAACGTTCCGCCCGCCATCGAATGACCCGTTGACGTGTGGCCGCCGTATCAGGCGATGGACTCTCCGCGTTCGAGTTGGTCGTCGTATGCGCGCTGTCGCGACTGGATGACGTCCATGTTCCGCACCGTCCAGTCGTAGAACTGGCCTAGCGGTTCCTGGAGAGAACGACCCAACGGCGTCAGGGCGTATTCCACTCCAAGCGTTCGTCCGGACAGCACACGACGCGTGATCATCCCGTTGCGTTCGAGGCGGCGCAGGTTCTGGGTCAGCACCCGTTGGGTGATGCCTTCGAGACGTCGTTTGATGTCGTTGAACCGGCGAGGTTCGTCGAGCAGCACCGCCAGGATCAGGATCGACCACTTGTTCGCGATCTGGTCGATGATCGCGCGGCTCGGACAGTCGGTCCGGAAGACGAGCTCATCGTTCATGGTGGTATCCCCGAGCATACCTAGGATGGTGAAAGTGCGTAATTGACGCTGTATTTCGGCTCGCCATAGCTTAGGTATACATCAGGAACCTGTAGCACTCAACCGCTAGCCGCGACATGCGCAGGCGGGAGCGCAATGCGATCAAGGAGTAGGCGTGGCCGAATATTCCCTTCCGGCGGAGGAGTACTCGACTCTGCGGGTCTCGGTCGACCAAGGGGTCGCGAACGTAGTCATCGACAACCCGCCGGTCAACGTGCTCAGCGTCGAACTCATGACGGAATTGCTGCACTTCCTCAGAACGGTGCGCGACGTCCCTTCGGTTAAGGTCATCGTATTCAGCAGTGCCATCCCGGACTTCTTCATCGCGCATGTCGATATGGCACTGGATCCGCAGTCGACGGCGTTCGTCGAGCTGATGAATGCCGCACCGAAAGGTCTCAACGTCTTCCAGGCGATCTCTGAGGCCGTGCGGAACCAGCCTCAGGTCACCATCGTGAAACTCGCGGGCATCGCCCGTGGTGGCGGAGCCGAGTTCGTCACGGCGGCCGACATGACTTTCGCGGCGATCGAGACGGCAGGACTCGCCCAGTGCGAAGCACTGATGGGCATAACTCCCGGTGGCTCCGGTACGCAGTACCTCACGCACCGCCTGGGCCGGAACCGTGCGCTCGAGATCCTGCTCGGCGCGGACCTGCTCGACGCACCGACCGCTGAACGCTACGGCTGGATAAACCGGGGCCTGCCCGCCGCCGAAGTCGATGCCTTCGTCGACCGGCTCTCCCGCAACATCGCGGCACTGCCCGGCGGTGTCATCGAGGCCGCCAAGCTGGCCGTACCGCCGAAGGATCTCACCGAGGGTTTTGTACGCGAACACGACGCATGGGCAAGCCTTATCGCGCGCCCCGCGGCCGGAAAGCTCATCCAGGGCGGTCTGGAGCGCGGCGCCCAGACGCCAGAAGGCGAACTCCGTCTCGAAGGCCTGCTCCGGGACCTATGGGAAGACGTGAAGGAGCCGGCGGCAGGCTGACCGAAGCGAACATCATGTTCACTCGAGTCCGGTTGCACCGGCAGCGCGCCGGATGGCGCGCAGCCAGGCGGGCACAGGGCCGCGGTGCCGCCGAGTTGGCCTGAATCCAACTCGCGCCTCCCCCGCGCCTGGATCAGCCGCGGGGAAAGGCGGCCCATTCGGTAATGCCGAAGCCGTCACCGTTCTTGCGGATCTCGGCGGCTCCGTGTCCCGGCCAGTGGGCGGGGATGATGAGCTCTCGCAGCTCGGCCGCGCGGGAGAGGTAGGCGCGGCGGGTCTTGGCCGCGAGCTGGAGGTCGTCGCAGAAACAGCTGTTCCATCCGGGTTCAAGGACTTGGACGGGGCTGTGCAGCATGTCCCCGACGAAAACGGCGCGGTCGGTGCCCGAGCGGAGAGTGAGGACGGACGAACCGGGGGTGTGGCCCGGTGCGGCCTCCAGCAACAGGTTGCCGTCGATGCGGTGGGCGTCCTCCCACAGGACGACCTGTCCGGCTTGGTGGATGGGGGCGATGCTGTCGTTGAACACCAGCTTGCTGCCCTCCCAGCGGATGCGCTCGTGCTCGTCGCGCGGCGCCCGGCTGCGACGGGCGCTTTCCGGGTCGAAGTAGAGGTTGTCGGCGCGGGGTATCAGGTAGGTGGCGCTGGGGAAAGTGGGTAGCCATTGCCCGTCGCGCAGTTCGGTGTTCCAGCCGACGTGGTCGTAGTGGATGTGGGTGTTGACGACCATGTCGACGTCCTCGGGCGCGACGCCGGCCTCGCGCAGGCGGGCGAGGTAGTCGGTTTTCAGCCCGGCGAACTGCGGGACCTGCGGGCGCTCCCGGTCGTTGCCGACCCCGGTGTCCACCAGGATGGTTTTTCCCTCGCTGCGCAGGACCCAGGTCTGGATGTGGCAGCGGTAGGCGTCGTCGGCCGGGGTCCAGAAGTCCGGCGCCAGCCAATCCTGATTGTCCCGCCAGGTCTCCTCATTGCTGTCAGGGATGATGAAGCGGGCGGTACGGATGGGGCCGGACCATTCGACGACGCGCGTGATCTCGACATCGCCGAAAGAAATGGTGTCTGCAGGCATGACGGGTACTCCGGAGAGAGCCGGGGGCAGATCGGATACGGATGTGGTGGGCGGCTCAGGCAGGCCGCACCGGGCCGGCGGACGCGGGGGCGTAGCGGGCCAGGAAGCTGAGGACGGCTTGCTCGATCACCACGTCCGCGGAGGGCTGAACGACGACCTCCTCCTCGAAGGCCATGACCCCCGGCCAGACGAGGAACTCCTGGACGAGGCCCATGAACTGGCGCGCCGCGAGGTAGGTGTCCGGGCATCGCAGACGGCCGCTGCGGACCAGACCGTCGAGGCAGCCGACGAACGCGTCCACGACGGGCCCTTTGCCCACCCGGTAGAACTCGTCCGCGATCCATGGCAGGCGCCCGGATTCGGCCACCACGAGCCGGGCGAAACGGATCTGGTCCGTCTCGGTGGCGAAGCGTTGGAGCGATCTGGCGAAAGCACGGAGAACCTCCTCGGCGCTCGCGCCCACGTCGCACTCGACGAGCCGCCGGTCCGGGCCGGCGAACGCCGACCAGTGGTAGCGGACCATCTCCCGGAAGACCGTCTCCTTCGAGCCGAAGCGGTTGTAGACGGTCTGCCGTGACACTCCGGCGTGCTCGGCGATCCGCTCCAGACTGACCCCGTCGTAGCGGTCGGCCAGGAAGAGTTCCTTCGCCGCTGCGAGGATCTTCTCGTCGGAGGCCGACCTGCGGCGTCCGGGCTCTTTCCGCCGAGCCGACGGCCGGTCCACGTTCGACTGTTCGTTCACGCTGCTCCGCTCCCCGCTCGCATGCTGGTTCCCGAGTCGGCAGGAGACGTCATCGCGGTGCCGCCGAAGCCCATGTGGTGCTCGGACAGCCCGCACCACACGGACGGCGCCACCACGACGGGTCGGCCGCGTTCGGCCATCAGCACGGCGGTGCGGCGGCACACCTCGGCGGCAAGGAAGTCGTCCACCCCGGTCGGCAGGTGAAGGCCGTGCTGCTCGGTGACTCCGACCGGAAGCAGTACCGGAGCCCCCGGACGCTGCCCGCTGCCGAAGCGCGACAGCACTCATGCGGCTCCACATGTGGGCATCCATGCAGGTCCCTTCCTCGTCCCAAGTTAGACTTTACAGTACAGTCCAACTTTGGGTCGACCGAGCCCTCGCCCCATCCAGTTGGCGCTCGAGAACTAGGCGGCGTCGACGTCGTCGACGAAGCCGAGGACGGCCTTCGCCAGTTCCTCGGGGGCCTCCATCGCGGCGTAGTGGCCGACGCCGTCGAGTCGGACGGAACTGATCTCCGACGACGCGACCTGGGACATGGTCCTGGCCGTGAACGGGCCGCCGCCGGCCCCGACCGCGAGCACCGGCACGGTCAGCCCGGAGGACTCGGCGAGGGCCTTGAGTTCGGGCCCCTCCCGAAGCAGCGAACGGTAGAGGCCGGTCGCGCCGCGCCAGCCGTCCGGGCGTGCGTAGGTGCGGACGAAGTCGTCGATGTCGGCATCGGTGACCGCACCCGGGACGGCGGTCATGGACGGGAACGCGTACTGCCCGAGGAACTCGCGCTCGCGGCCGGCCAGGAGCATCTCGGGAATGCCGGACGCGGCCAGGACCCCGATGTGCCAGGCGCCGCCGTGCGCGACGTCGGCCAGCTTCTCCCAGCCGAAGCCGGGCAGGCTCGTCTCGATGGCGGTGAGGCTGAGCACGTCTTCGGGGTGAGTGGCGGCCAGCCGGAAGACCGTCGCCCCGCTGATGTCCTGCCCGGTCAGGTGGACCGGGCCGAGGCCGAGATGCGCGATCAGCTGGCGCAGGTCCTCGGCCGAGGCCTTGCTGTCGTGGTCGCGTGGCGCGATGTCAGAGTCACCGAAGCCGCGCAGGTCCACGGCGAAGACCCGGTGGCCGGCGGCGAGCAGGGGGATGAGCTTGCGGAAGGCCCGCCAGGTCTCGGGGAACCCGTGGACCAGCAGGATCGGGGACCCGGCGGTCCCGGCGGCGACGTAATGCAGGGTCGTTCCGTTGACGTGGGCGCGGTGGTGGGTGATCTCGGGGACGGTCACGCTCGCTGGTGCGGTGGTCATGTCTCTCTCCGTATTTAGACAGCCTGGCTGACCAAACAATAGACAGCCCGCCTGTCTTTTGTCGAGGGCCGTATCCTTCTCCCATGTCTCGCTCTGGCGCAGATCTCGCGCTGCTGCTGCTCGGGGGCTTCCGCACGCTGGTGGACGCCGCGACCGCCGAGCTGGCCGATCGCGGCTACGAGGACGTGCGTCCGGTTCACGACTTCGCCATACGCGCCATCGCCGCCGGAGCCGACAGCGCCTCAGAGCTGGCCCGCCGCCTGTCGATCACCAAGCAGTCGGCCGCGAGGACCATCGCGGTGCTGCAGGAGCGCGGGTACGTCGCCCGCGACACCGACCCGCGCGACGCCCGCCGCAAACGCCTCCAGGTGACCGATCTCGGCTTCGAGGTGCTGCGCCAGGGCGAGACGATCTTTGAGGAGCTCCGCGATCAGTGGGCGCAGCGAATCGGCGCCGCCGAGCTGGAGAGCATCGAAGAACACCTCACGGCGCTGGTGGGCGCGCAGCCAGTGCGCTTCGACACGCCCGCGTGGATCGCCCGCGACATCGGCGAGCCGGCCTGAGCCAGGCGGCGGACCACCGCGACAGCACTGCCCGACGAACCATGGCTTCGATCTGGGCATCGACGATGTCGGAGCGGCTGAGAGGAATGTCGTAGGAGCTGCGGGCGGCCGTGACGAGCCGCCGGTTCGGCGCCGCCTCGGCGAACTGAGCCTGGCCGTCCAGATCCGAGAGGGCGTTCTGGACCTTCCACGGGCGGGGACCGGGTCGCTGGCGCCCATCCCCTCCCGGTCGTAGGTGATGATCTCCGAACCGGTCTCCCTCGCCAGGGCCGGGACGATGTTCTTCCAGTAGGAGGAGTCGAGCCCGCCGCCGGCGTCCAGGACGAGCGCGGGCAGGCGGCCGGGGGTGACGTGGAAGGCCAGCCTGCGTCCCTTGTTCAGTAGCGGGTGATCGGCGCCCAGCCCTTGACCGCAAAGGCGCCGCCACGGGACTCGATCTCCAGGGCGCTGTGGCCGCTGAAGTGGGCGGGCAACACCAAGGCGCCTTCGTCCGCGGCCCAGCCGAGCAGTCTGCGGCGAGTAGTGCGGGCCTCCGCCGCGTCCTGGCAGAAGCAACTGCTGTGGTCCGGGTGCATCAGCTGCAGCGGGGTGTGCAGGATGTCGCCGGCGAACAGGGCCCGGTCGCCGCCGGACTCCAGCTTGATCACGCTGGATCCGGGAGTGTGGCCGGGGGCCGCTTCCAGGCGCAGGTTCGCGTCGATGGTGTGGCCCCGCTCCCACAGCCGCACCTGGCCGGCGGCGTGTACGGGGGCGACGCTGGCTTCGAAGACGTTCTCGTTGAGGCCGCCGGCGATCGCCGGGTTGTTCGTGGGGTCGAAGTACTCGAAGTCGGCCTTGGGCATCAGGTAGGCGGCGTTGGGGAAGGTGGGCACCCATGCGCCGTCGGCCAGGCGCGTGTTCCAACCGACGTGGTCGACGTGCAGGTGGGTGTTGACCACCAGGTCGACGTCCTCGGGCCGGACCCCGGCGGCCGCGAGGTTGCCCAGGTAGTCGAGTTGCAGGTGGTCCCAGAACGCGGCGCCCGGGAGGGTCTTGTCGTTGCCGATGCCGGTGTCGATCAGGATGACCCTGCCCTCGCTGCGCAGCAGCCAGGTCTGGAAGGCGCCGTGGACCACGGCGTCCTCGGCGCCCAGGTGGTCGGGCACCAGGCTTGCGCGGTGCTCCTGCCAGGCCTCGGCGGGCAGATCGGGAAAGAACTGGTCGGTGGGCATCACCGGACCGTGCATCTCCTCGATCCGGGTGATGGTGACATCGCCGAGCTTGAGCTCGTTCATGAGCGGTTCCTTCTTGTTTTCGGGCACGCCAAAGGCGCGCGTGCCGTGTGCGGGAAACGGGTGGGTGGGGCCGGCTACTCCGGAAGCACCGGGAGCTGCGGTTCCTCGACCGGTGCTTGAGCGCTGTGCGGGCGGGTGGCCGCGGTGTGCACCAGCAGTGTCATCGCGGCCTGCGACGGCGAGCCGGCCTCGGTGGTCGCGATGACGAGCACCTGGCCGGTTTCGGTGAGCAGCGTCTGCTGGGTGACGGTCATCGCTCCCACCAGCGGGTGGCGCATCCGGTAGACCGCGGCGCCGCCGGACTTGACCTTGTGGTCGGCCCACAGCCTGGCGAACTCGGAACTGTGCATCGAGAGTTCGCCGATTAGCGCGGCGAGCGCCGAATCATGGGGGAACCGCCCGGAGGCGGCCCGTAGCGTGCCCACCACGGCGCGGGCCTTGGCCGGCCAGTCCTCGTACAGCTCGCGTGTGTGCTCGTCCAGGAACACCAGGCGCGCCATGTTCGGGCGCTGCCCCGGGCGGTCGGGGCCGTCGAAGTCCAGATGCCCGGCGAACAGCGCGTGCCCGGCGGGGCTCCACGCGAGCACGTCGCTGCGTCGGCCGAGTACCACGGCCGGTACGTCCGCGAGGGCCTGCATCAGTTGCCGTGCCGCCTCGCCCACCCGTTCGGGTGCCGCCCGCCGCCCGGCCGGTCGGCCCTTGGAACCGGCGGCCAGGGCGTAAAGGTGCCGGCGTTCGGCCTCGTTCAGCCGCAGCGCGGTCGCGATCGCGTCCAGGACCTGCGGCGAGGCGTTGGACGACAGCCCCTGCTCCAGCCGCGCATAGTACGACGCGCTCACCCCGGCCAGCATGGCCAGTTCCTCACGCCGCAGCCCCGGAACCCGGCGCAGGTCACCGTACGTCTCCACGCCGAGTTCCTCGGGCCTCACCTGCGCACGCCGAGTCCGCAGGAACTCACCGAGCTGCCGTCGTCCGTCCATGGCCCCAGTATTCGCCGCCGCCCCCTAGCCAACCACACCCTGCCAGTGACAGGCAGCTGCGGGAGAGCCGCAGGGGAATACCGGTGACCAGGAATCAGCAGGTGTTCTTGGCGGGCTCCCCGGCGAAGCGGTTCGTCAGGAAGGTCATGGCGTCACCGTTCCTGGTCAGCATCTCCAGCGCGTGCTCGCCGACCGCGTCGCGGACGGTCTGCACGGTGGCGCCCTTGGCACACCAGTCCTTGGCGAGCTTGTCGGCCTGCCCGACCGGGACGATCTCGTCCGTGTTCGCGTGGTAGTTGAAGACCGGCGTCTTCGGCGCGGCCCCGCCCATCGTGTTGGCCTTCAGGACGGCTTGGACGCGCTGCACCGACAGCGGGTCCGGCACCGTGCTGTACTGCGACAGCTTCTTGAAGGCGAACCGGGTCAGCAGGTCCGTCAGGCACTTGCCCTTCGCGTCCTGGAGCGCCTTTTTGCCCTCGTCGTTCATCAGCGGGCCGATGTCCATCTCCGGGAACTCGGTGGCAAGGCTCGTGGCGGCGGCCGCCTCGAAACCGGAGAAGACCCCGCCATCAAGGGACCGCGCAACCGCCTCCGGGTCCGCCGGGGTGCCGCCCATTGCGGCGCCCTTCAGCTCGATTTCCGGTGCGTAGGACGGCTGCATTTGCGCGGCCCAACCGGTGGCCTGCGCGCCGCCGGAGTAACCGTTGAGCGCCCACGGATTGTCCTTGCCGACGCCGGAGATCCCGGTGAGGCTCTTCACCGCGCGGATGCCGTCGAGCACGGCGTACGCGGTCTGCGGGCCGGCCATGAACACCGACTTGGGGCCTTCGTGGTCGGGCATCGCGACCGCCCAGCCCTTGTCGAGCATCGACCCGGAGAGCAGGGCGCCCATGCCGGCGACGGCGTCCCCGGAGGCCAGCCCGTAGGAGGGGCTGCACTGCGTCCCGGTGGAGTCCTCGGGGGCCTGCACCGACACCATCGGCCGGGCGCCCGTCCCCGTCCACGCCTTCTTCGGGACGATCAGGCTGGTCACGTCCAGTTGCGGCGCCATGTGCGAGTCGTTGCTCCGGTAGGACACCTGCCACGCGTCGGCCTTGCCGTCCAGGTCGGCGATCTTCGGGGTGATCTTGCGGGTGCCGACGACCTGGCCCGGCGCGTACGTGCCGATGTTCGCGGGCGCGGCGTAGAACGGGTCCTGGTCGGGCGGGACGGACCCCGGCGCGGGATCGGCGGCGTGGGCGGGCGCGGCGAGCACGATGGCGGTGAATGCGGACGCCAGCGGCAGCGCCGAAGCGGCGACGAGCGCCCTCCGGGCGGCGGACGAGACGGGATGCATCGGCTCTCCTGGGGGTGGGAGACGGAATCGATGTCCCGAACTTTGTCCTGTGGTCCTTATCTTCAGATAGGTAGTCGACCGCAAATTCCGCGGCACCGGTAGGCAACTCGGTGACAACCGCGCGGCCAACCGGCGCGGTCACTCCGCGCCTGCCAAGGGAGGCCGGGAGGAACCGCAGGGACGACCGGCGAATGATCTGAGCGGTTGACCAGGGCGGCGATCCCATTCGGACCCACCAAGGCGCACACGGTCATCGGGGTCACCGTCCCGTTCCAGTATTACGCGCAGGTGGGGCCTTTCCACAAGCCCCTATGCGAGGTCCATAATTGCCGCCCGCAGGCAGGTGCGTTGAGCCGAGACCAGGGGGTACGGATGCGTGTTCTGCTGTCCACGATCGGGTCGCGAGGTGAGGCCCAGCCGGTCCTCGCGCTGGCCGTCCGTCTGCAAGACCTGGGACATGAGGCGGTGGTCTGCGCACCGCCGGATTTCCAGAAATGGGGGGAATCGCTCGGCGTGGAATATGTGCCGGTCGGCCCGTGGCTGCAGAACACGGGCAAGCCCGAAGCGGCCAGAATTCCCACGGCCGAGGAACGTCAGGCGATGATCGACGGGACGGTGGCCGAGCAGTTCGGCAAGGTGGTGCCCGCCGCCGGCGGCTGCGACGCCGTGGTGGGCGGCGGCGCTCTTGCGATCGCGGCGCACTCGGCGGCCGAACATGAGCGGGTGCCGTACGTGTACGCGGCCTTCGCGCCGATCACGCTGCCCTCTCCGCACCATGCACCACCGGCCTTCGGCATGCTCGGCCGCCGGCCCGATGGCCATGAGCCCGACATCACGACACTCTGGCGCGAGGAGCGGGAGCGGTGGAACACGATGTGGCGGCGGCCCCTGAACGTCCAACGCGCCGACCTCGGGCTCTCGCCCGTCGACGAGGTACGGCCGCACCTGTTCACCGCGCAGCCGTGGCTGGCGGCGGATCCGGCACTCGCCCCGTGGCCCGGCGGCGCCGGCCTGGAGGTCTTCCAGACCGGCGCATGGCTGCTCACCGACGACCGACCGCTCGACCCGGCCGTTGAGGAGTTCCTGGCGGCAGGGTCGGCGCCGATCTACTGCGGATTCGGCAGCGGCCGCGCACCACAGGGCATCGCCGCTGCGGCGATCTCGGCCGCCCGGTCGCTGGGCCGGCGCCTGATCCTCGCAGCCGGCTGGGCCGGCCTCGACCTATCGGAGCCCGACTGCCTGGTCATTGGCGAGGTGAACCAGCAGGCGCTGTTCCCGCACCTGGCCGCGGTCATCCACCACGGCGGCGCCGGCACCACCACCACCGCGGCTGCCGCCGGCGTACCGCAAGTGATCGTCCCGCAGGCGTTCGACCAGCATTACTACGCCGCCAGAGTCACCGACCTCGGGATCGGAACAGCGCTCACCGACACGCCCGCCCAACTACTGGGCGAAGCCCTGGCCACCGCCCTGACCGAAGGCACCGCCCGCCAGGCCCGATCCGTCGCCGCCACCATCGACACCAGCGGCGCACTGCACGCCGCCCAAGCCCTTCTCGATCTCTCATGACAGCCGCTTGGGTGTGGATCGGGCAGCGTGCCGGGCCGCGATCAGGTTTCGGTACCAGTGCGGCGAGCCTGACCGCAGCACAGGGCCGCCGGGCGGGCGCGTTGCCCGAACGGTGAACCGCTTCGCGTTGACGGGGTTCCGGCCGGCGTCCCAAAAGGTGCCGTCCACGGCTATCAGCCGCAGTCGGCGGCAGAACCCGGCATGTAGTTGATTTACTAAATCAACTACATTAGAGTGCGGCCATGCCACCACGCGAAGCCGGAGTCACACGTCTGATCGGGGCCCTGTTCGCGGTGCTGGACAACATGCAGCGCGCGCGTAAGGCGATCCCCGACGCCGCGGCGCTCGCCGTCCTGCAGGTCATCGGCGCGGCCCAGCGGGACGATCCCCGCGAGGGCGTCCGCCCTTCGCAGATCGCCGACCACCTCGAGGTGCACCGTTCGGCCGTCACCCACCACCTGCAGGCGCTGACCCAGGCCGGGTACATCACCGCGGCCCCCGATCCCGCCGATCGGCGGGCGTCGATCCTGACCCTCACCGATGCCGGGCGGGAGACGGTCGACCGGCTCACCCGGCAGGGCAGGGCCCGCTTCGCCTCCTTCGTCGCGGACTGGACCGACGAGGAGGTCACGGAACTGGCCCGCCTGCTGGAGAAGTTCCGCGCCTCCGCGCAGGCCGTCAACGAGACAGAACCCCCTCCCAGCGCACCTGGCTGGAAAAGTCGCTAAGGAACACCCTTGAAGCGTCTCGCCACCCTCCTCCCCCTCCTGCTGGACCTGGTGGTCCCGACCGCCGGCTACTTCCTGCTCCACGCCCTCGGCATGGACGACGTCTGGGCGCTCACCGTCGCCGGCTCGGCCGCCGGTGTCACCACGGTCGTCAACAGCGTCCGCAGGCGCCGTGTCGACCTGCTGGGCGCCCTGGTCTGCGCGGAACTGGTCCTGTCGGTCGTGCTCGCCCTGGCCACCGACAACCCGCGGCTCGTCCTGGCCCGCGCCGCGTTCTACCTCGCCATCGGCGGAGCGGCGCTGCTGGCCTCCAGCGCGGCCGGCCGTCCGATCACCTACCCCGCGGCCGAGCCGATGGCCACCAAGGGCGACCCCGTCCGCGCCCGCGCCTACGCGGCGACCTGGGACCGCTCCGCCGAGTTCCGGCGCATCCACACGCGCCTCAGCTCCTTCGTGGGGATCGGAATGCTGGCCTACGCGGCGCTGCGGCTGGTCATCATCTTCACCGCTTCGTCGGTCGCCGACGCGGTCTGGGCCCAGGAGGTGCCCGGGATCATCCTGCTCGCCGGAGCGCTGATCCTGATCCGCCTCCAGGTGCCCAAGCTGAGGCGCATCGTCGACGCCCAACAAGCCGCCCTCGCCTCCGGCGACCAAGACCCCCACGCGGCCGACACGGATGGCCAGGCGCGTCTCGCCAGGAATGGGGACAACAGATAGGCGGACCGTTGACCACCAGCAGCCCCGCACCCGACGGGCCTCCAGCGGTTACTGGGCGGCGGACAGAGGACAGTACAGGTCGACGCCGTTGCCGTCGGGATCGGCGACGGTGGCGTACCGCATCCCCCAGAACGCGTCCCAGGGCTCCTGGATCCCGTGGTGGCCGGCGCCGGTCAGCTCGGCGTACTTGGCGTCGACGTCGGCCGGCGCAGGGAACTCGAAGGCCAGGAAGGTACGGGGATCGCCCTCAGGACGCGTCCAGCCCGCGGTCTGGGCGGAGCCGCGGAACTTATCGGTGTCCAGCATGAGGTGCAGCCCGTTCGGCAGGTCGCAGCCCGCATGATCCGGAAAGGCGGGGTCGACGGTGAAGTCCAGGCCGAGGCGGCGGTAGAAGGCGATCGCCGCGTCGATGTCGGACACGATGACGTCGATCGTCTTCAGTGTCGGGGTCATCTCCGGCTCCTTTGCGTAGGCGGAACTCGTCACGGCCGACCCGGGAGCCGATGGGCGTCCGGGCCGTACCGCTTGTCACCACCAAGACGAACAGCGACTCCCCCGATCCGACACCTCGCGGAAGAGAGCGGAAATCTCTTCGGGCGAGCCATGAGGCGGCCGGTGGAGGGTTCGCGGCCAAGGCGGTCGGCGAGGTGACCGGCAGGGACCTGGCGATCCCCACAGCAGGGGGTAGAGGCCCTTGATCAGGCTGTCGGCGGTGCCCTGACCCGCTGAAGCCCGTACCGCTGCGGACCGGGCACTGCTCACAGCGCTGCGGCGGATGCCGCTCCTGGTGCAGCCGGACACGGTGCTGCAAACGTTCGGAGAGCGTCGGTGCAACAGCGGCACTGCGCTACAGCTGCTGTGTCGGTGAGGACCGCTAACACCCTTCAAATGTGCTGTGGGTGCCCGGCATGGCTGCCGGGCACCCACAAGGGACAGACAAGTGGATCGGATCCCACTGCCAGCTTGAGGATAGTGGCCGATGACCGGCCGGGTTGGGATGAGCGCGCGGGACAAAGCCGCATTCTTCGTCGCGATCGGCCAGGTGATCAAGGAAGGGCCGGCCGAGCGGGACGGTAACGGACGCTATGCCGCCGTCGTCCTGGTCGAGCTGGATCTCTGGCCCGGGTTTCCCGTTGTGGATCTTGCACGGTTTTTGGGAGCCGCCGGGCGTAGGCCGGCGCCGGTAGCGGCCAGAGCAGCTCGCCTGGGTCAGGCGCGTGGGACCGAAGCGGCTGCGCGCCCAGGACCATCGAACGCGGCTGACAGTTGCTCCGCCAAGGCGCGTAGACGGCGCGGCGGGGCGGCTGATGCGCCGGCACGGTCTGCAGGGTGTGGACCAGTAAAGCCCACCGGGCTCGGTGAAATCGGGGTATATCAGATGCGTCGACACCGGGGCCTGTTGTCGGCCATTCCCGTTCCTCCAGGTGAACCCATCCTTGTCAGTGGAGATGCCCCGGTACCGCCCAGCACGGGAACGGCATGATGCGTCCGGACAATTCCATCGAATCGCCGCCAGGCCCGCTGCTTGGCCACTGTGAGTCACGTCTGCTATACGTATAGCGACCTCACCTGATTCGAGGTGGGGAGGGGACATCCGGTGTCCTCATCGGGGGGATCCGGGCGTGACAAGAAGAAAAGGGAATCACATGAAGTCCTTCAGCTACACCGAGCTGGACAAGCTGGCCGGCGAGGTTCTGCCGGAGCGCGCCGTGCTGTCCACCCTTCTCGTCGGTGGCGGCGACAGCGACAACGACAACCTCAACCTCAACCACGGCGGCGGCGACCACGACGGCGGCACCACCGCGGTCGTCCCGAACTGCCAGAGCAACATCAACCACTCGCAGGGCGGCCTCGTGGGCGCGCTGGGTCTCAGCTCCGAGAACCCCAACACGTCCTTCACCTGCGCCGGCAGCTCGGTGGTCTCGGGTCACTGATCCGATTCGACGTGCTCGCGGGCTCCGGCCCGCATGGGAAGGGCCGACGTTCTCTCGTCGGCCCTTCCCCCTTTTCGTGGGGGGGCGCTTCCCTTCTTTTTGGTCAGCCGCTTTCGGCAGCTTGGAATTCGATTCCATCTGCAGCATTTTGGGGACTGAGATCAGCCGGTAGCGAATGGTGAAATCGCCGTCAAGGGCCGCCATGCCGACCGAAATGGTTGGGGCTGCCGATACGCCGGCCGTGCTGCCCGGCGGTGGCGTGGGTGCGTTGATCGGCGCGCACGCCGTTGGCCTGTCGTCCGCCGGTCACCACCGTCCGCCGGGGTCGCTGCTCGCCTGGTTCACTGCTTCCTTGAGGACGCCGGCGCCCAGCACCGGGTGCGGTCGACCACACCGCACCGGGAACACCGCTCTGTCCACGCCGTCGCTGGGCCTCGCTTCGACAGGCGCAGGTCGGAGCCGCTGGGAGAACCACACCATCTTCCCCGGCGCCGTCCGGTACCACCCGCAGGCGTCCGACAGCGCCGCGATCAGTACCAGGCCGCGCCCCCCTTCAGCGTCCTGGCCCGCGCGCACGGGCCGGGGCGGGAAGGGGCTTGCGTCGGCGACTCCGCACACCCCTTCGCTCCCGGCCTCGCCGAGGCCCAGGCATAACAGCACCCGGCCGGCGTCGCCTTCCGGCCCGGACGCGACGCCGTGCAGTACCGCGTTGGTGACCAGCTCACTGACCATCACCATGCCGACCTCGGCCAGCGGGTCCAGCCCCCACTCCAGCCAGGTCCGGTGCACCAGCTCCCGTGCCTGCGCCGCGGCGGCCGTGCCGGTCAACCGCCACCGCATCAGCCGTGCCCCATCGGGCACGCTCACCGAAACGGCCTCGGCCGCTGCGGCGTGCTGCCGGGCTGCTCCCTCCACAGCGGCGGTCATCACCCCGCCCGCCGGTTTCCCGATCAACGCGCCCGCCAGGCTCTGGCGGCCTTCCTCCTGGACGTGGGCGCGATCGCGTTCGGCGCGGTCGACCGCCGCCCGCCGCACGTACTCGGTCACGTTCACCCCGGCCAGCGCGGCGGCCTGCGACAGGACCTGCCGCTGATCGACGGTCACCGCCAGCGCCCCCACCTCCTCCGACGCCGCCAGCCCCGGACGGTCCACAACGGCGCGACCGGGGGCGGCAGGGGAGGGTGGATCGGTGCTTGCTTCAGCCGCGGCACTTCCGGCCGGACCGGCGGTCTCGGACGACGACGGCGGCAGGGCCGTCCGCGGACGATCCATCACGGCCTCACCTGATCTGAGAATTCACAGGCCAGGGCAAGACCGGGGTCTGGGGTCATCACCCCACGGGCACCCAACCGACGCGAACGACCTCGCCATCAGGCGCCCGAACACCCCCCGCCCTACCCTCCACCGCCCCGCCCCAACCACAGCGCAGCACCCGAGCCGTTCCGCGGCCCGATCGGTGCAGCACAGCGCCGGAAACCCGCACGAAAATCGTCACAACAGCTGCCGCGACGAGGCCTTCGCATGGGAAGTCGTCGGGTTCACGCCGGGGAGGTCGGATCGGGGGTGAATCTCAGGTGCCGGTGTACCACTCGCTGAGCCACTTGGGTGAGGGGGGCGTCGTGGGTGAAGGCGTAAGCGCGCAGTCGGACCAGTGCCTCCTCGACGTCGCAGTCGAGTTGCACCGACACCATTCCTGCGGCCTGGTGGATTTCCGGTCCCAGTGCCAGTGACTGGGCCGGCACGGCCCGACCGCCGTCGCCTGCGCGTTCGTTGAGCAGCAGCGTCAGAATCGCGTCGGCGAACAGCAGCGCGTCGGTGTGCTCCCCGGATTCCAGCACGCCGGGCCGGTCGCGGCCCAGCACCAGCGCGCCCACCCGCACGGCACCGATGGCCAGCGGGAAGGCGAACACCGCCCGGAGCCTGGCGGTGTGGGCGGTGACGGTGAACAAGGGCCACCGGCGGCCGGAGGCCGCGTCGGCCAGATCAGCCACCAGGACGGGCCCGCCGGTGGCCATCGCGTCCGTGCACGGCCCGTCCCCGCTGGTCAGTTCGGCCTCCAGCAGATCGCGACCGAGCTCGCCGGCCGCGTACAGCGGTTCCAGCCGGCCACCGTTGAGCAGTGAGACACCGACTCCGCCGAGAGTCAGCGCGGCCACGGCCGCCTCGCAGGCGTCCTGGGCCGAAAGGGGGGCGGCCCGCCGCCGCGCGCATGCGGCGATCAGCTCCCAGACCCGTCTCTCACCCTTGCCCAGCACCGCGACGACCGCCTACCGAATTGAGAGGACACTCCTCAACCTACGCCCGCGGCAGTCGGCCGAAGTCCGCAGCGGGCGGCCGGAGGCCGGGTCGTGAGCACCCCCGTGGTGTCGGCCGCGCGGGCGTAGGCTGCGGTTGTGGACACACCTCCGGCGCTCCCCCGGCCCCAGCGGGTGGCACAGGCCTTCGTCGCGCTGGCCGACACGCTGGTGACCGGGTTCGACGTCATCGAGTTCCTGCAGCAACTGGCGGAGCAGTGCGTGGAGCTGCTGCAGGTCGACACGACCGGGATCATGGTGACCGATCAGCGCGGTCACCTGCGGCTGATGGCGGCGTCCAGCGAGCAGACCCGGCTGCTGGAGCTGTTCCAGCTCCAGAACGAGCAGGGCCCGTGCCTGGACTGCTTCCACTCCGGCCGCCCGGTGCACTGCGCCGACCTGTCCGGCCCCGAGGCCGCCCGGTGGCCGCGGTTCGCCTCCCGCGCCCGGAACAGCGGGTTCGCCGCCGTCACCGGCCTGCCGATGCGGCTGCGCGCCGAGGTGATCGGCGCGATCAACCTGTTCCGCGCCGAGCCCGGCTCCCTGAGTGACCAGCACCTCGCGCTGGGGCAGGCGATCGCCGATATCGCCACCATCGGGCTGCTGCAGGAACGCGCGATCCGCCAGGGCGAGGTGCTCAACGAGCAGCTGCAGACCGCGCTCAACAGCCGCGTCGTCATCGAACAGGCCAAGGGCGTGCTGGCCGAACGGCACGACTGTTCCATGGACGAGGCCTTCGCCCTGCTGCGCCGGTACGCCCGCGCCCACGACCGGCTGCTGACCGACCTGGCCCACGCGGTGGTCTCGCGCTCGGTGGACGCCGACGAACTCGGCCGGCCCGGCCCCGCCTGACACCGCCCGTCCGGCCGACAACACCACCCGCAACCGACCCCCCGGCGGACGAGCCGAGGACGGCCGTGCCGGTGCCGTTCCGCCGTGTACGTCAGAGGCTCGGGCCCGGCTCCTGATCGCTGTCCAGCGTGAGGCGGCGTCCCAGAATCTGCCGGGCCAGATCGCTGAGCGGCTCGTCCTGCAGGAACGCATGGGCGCGCAACCGCAACAGCGCCTCGCCGACCTCCAGCCCCAGTTGGGCGGCCAGCATCCCGGCGGCCTGGTGCACCACCGGCGGGAAACCGTACGGCGGCTCACCACCCACCGCCGCGGGCAGCGCTCCCGGCGCCGGATGCGACCGAAAGGCCACGCCCGCGGCCACCGCCGCGAACGCGACCCCGTCCGCCACCTGGTCTTCGGTCAGCGGACCCGCCCGGCGGCGATAGAAGTCCACCACCCCCAGCCGCACCCCGGCCACCTGCAACGCAAAGGCGAACACGGCCCGCGCACCCCGTCCCGCCACCACCGGCGCGAACCCCGGCCAGCGGCCGGCCGCAGTCTCCAGGTCCGCAATCAACACCGGGACCAGACCGGCGTAGGCGTCGGTGCACGGCCCCTGTCCACAGGCCAACTGCACCTCTTCGACCAGCACACCCAACGGATCTGAGGCGCAGTGCAGCTCCCGCACCCCCGGCGCCGCCACCAACGTCACCCCGTACCCGTCGGCGCCCATCACCTCCGCACCCGCCCCGCACACCGTTTCCAACGTCACCGGCCCGCCCGCCGCTGCCCCGTGCTCCGCCGCCCGCTGCCAAGCCCATTCCTGCCGATCCATATCCGCACCGTAACCCCGTCCAGCCTCCACATGCCCGAATCCCGCCCACCGACGATCAGGGCCGCCGCCGGTAAGGCAGGCGGAGCACCCGGCCGGTGCAATGCAGAGGGGCCGGATCCGGCCATACCGTGGATGAGCTGGGCGAGTAAACGTACGTTTTGGTTATCCAAACGATCGATTGGACGCCCCGTGGCCGACGGTACCCGTGAACGGATCATCACCGAGGCGCTGCGCCTGTTCGCCGAGAAAGGATACGCCGCGACATCGGTCGGGGCGATCGAGGAGGCGGCCGGGCTGTCCCCGAGGTCGGGGGCCCTCTACACCCACTTCGGATCCAAGGAAGAAGTGATGGCCGCGGCGGTGGACGATGCCGTGCGGCTGGCCGAAACCGGTTTCGCCCTGGCGCCGATGCTGCCGCTGGGCGATCTGAAGGCCGAGTTGACGCTGGTGGCCCGCGGTTCGCTGGTGCTGATGAACAACTGGCGCAACCTCATCCGGGTCATGACGAAAGAGCGCGACCATTTCCCGGCCGTCATGGCCGACGCGCGGACCCGCCTGTTCGCCAAGTCCCATGAATTCCTGGCCGAATGGCTGGCCTCCAAAGCGCCCGATGCCGCGGGCCGCGACTTCGAAGCGATCACGGTGATCTGGCTCGGAGCACTGGAGAACTACTGGCTGACCTGCAACCTCCATGACGGCCCGCCCTTCGGGATGGACGAGGAACGTTTCGTCCAGCAATGGGTCGGCACTCTGCTGCTCGTCCTGGGAGACAAGCGATGACACCGACCCGATTCGACCTCAACGCCCCCGAGGTGATCGCGGACCCCTACCCCCACTACGCCTGGCTGCGTGAGCATGCGCCCGTCTACCATGACCGCGACCTGGGCCTGTGGGTGCTGAGCCGGCACGACGACGTGGCCACGGCGTTGCGCGACAGCGACCGCTTCTCCTCCGACACGGGCGGCCCCTGGTCGGACCTGTCGGCCAACCCGTTCAACCCGTCGATGAAGGTCGCCGCTCCGGTGGCCCGGGCGGCCCGGCGGTTGCCCGCCCCCCGGGTGCTGCTGACCAGCGATCCGCCCGACCACACGATGCTGCGGCGCAAGGTCAGCCGCGCCTTCACCCCGCGCCGGATCGCGTCCTGGGAACCGCGCATCAGGCAGATCACCGAACGGCTGCTGAGCCAGATGACGGCGCGGGGCGGACGGGTCGACCTGGTGCGCGACCTGGCCTCGCCGCTGCCGACCACCGTGATCGCCGAAATGATGGGGGTGCCGCCCGAGCGGCAGGACCGGTTCAGGCGGTGGTCCGACAAGGCGATCGACGGCCTGCTCACGAACGGCTCTCTCCGCAGCACGCTGCACGGCACGGCCGCGATGTCGGCCTACTTCGCCGCGGCCGTACGCAAGCGCCGCAGGAACCCGCGCGACGACCTGATCAGCCTGCTCGTCACCGATGGGGACGAAGCGCCGCTCAGTGCCGGCGAGCTCGTCACGTTCTGCATCCTGCTGCTGGTCGCCGGCAACGAGACCACGACCAACCTGATCTCCAACACGATGCTGGCTCTCATGGACAATCCGCGAGCCATGGAAATGCTCCAGGCCGATCCCGGTCTGGCCGGGGCAGCGGTGGAGGAGACGCTCCGCTATGACGGACCCGGCCAGGGGCTGCTGCGGCTGACCAAAGCCGATGTGACCTTCGGCGATGTCACCATCCCGGCCGGGCACCGGGTACTGCCGCTCATCGCCTCTGCCAACCGCGACCCGAGGCGCCATCCCGACCCCGACGCCTTCCGCCTCGATCGTGGCCGGACCGACCATCTGGCCTTCGGCACCGGCATCCACTTCTGCATCGGGCACGCGCTGGCCCGGCTGGAAAGCACGGTGGCGATCGAGTCGTTGGCCCGTCTCGGGCTCACACCGCGTCCGGCGGGCACGCCCGAGCGGATCAACAGCCCGGTGCTGCGCGGCCTGCGCACGCTCCCGCTGACCCTGACCTAAAGGTGCGGACGGCCTGCATCACCCACGCCGGTGGTGCAGGAACACCACTCGCCGCGCCCCGCCCGTAACCCCAGTTCGAGTTCTCCCGTCGTGGTGGGCGTGGACGAGGGGCGATCACGCCACAGGTGCGGCGCGGGCGGTGAGGCGTTCCCAGTTGCGGTGGGCGATGTCGGCCTTCTGGTCGTCGGTGAAGGGGGCGTCCTCCAAGAAGGAGCGGGCGGCGCCGTTGCTGGTGTCGACGTAGGGGAAGCCGCCGGGGCGGAAGCCGTAGGTGAAGGGGTAGTCGGTGGAGTACAGCATCCGGTCGGTGCCCATGACCTCGGCGGTCCAACGCAGGTAGCGGGGGCTGTTAGTACCGCTGCCGGCGACCCAGAAGTTCCGCTTGAAGTAGTCCGCGAGCGGCCGCTGGAGGCCGCCCGCCTCGGCGAAGAATCCGGTGTGGTCGAGGTAGAACATGACGACCTCGCCCCAGTGTCCGGCGATCACCTGCAGGTCGGGGAACCGGTCGAAGACACCCGAGAAGATCATTCGCAGGTACTGGACGCCCAGGTCGTAGTACCAGCCGATCGCCGCCCCGGCCAGCGGCGTGCCGATCTGGCCGATGTCGGAGTAGTAGGCGTCGATCACCGGCTGGACCGGCATCTGCGGGTGGAAGTGCAGCGGCACTCCCAGGCGCTCGGCGGTGGCGTACAGCTCGTCGTTGTCGGGATGGTCGGCCAGTTTGTCCCCGGTGCGGCCGTACAGCATGGCGCCGGGGAAGCCCAGCTCGCCCACCGCGCGCTCCAGCTCGGCCGCCGCCGCGGCCGGTGACTGGGTGGGGATGGCGGCGAACGCCTGGAAACGGTCGGGGTGCGAGGCGACGATCTCCGCGAGCTGGTCGTTGGCGTCATGGGCCACCGTGATCGCGTCGGCCTCCGGCAGGTCCTGCACACCCGGCGACGACAGGGACAGGACGGCGACGTCGATGCCCTGGTCGTCCATGTGGGCGATCCGCCGCTCGCCGACCTCGCGCAGGTTCTCGGCGATCGGGCCGTCCCCGAAACCGCGGGCGGGGATCCTGGGCGACCCGGCCCGCTCGTACGCCTCGTAGACGGCGGGCACGACGACGGTCTCTTCCACCCCGATGATCCGCAGACGGTCGGACATGGTGACGCTCCTTGCGCTGGCGGTTCCGACGGAACCGTGGATGCGTTATCAACGCTAACAATCTGAGGTTAGCGGCAAAAAATCAGTGATAGCAAATCGCTGTTAGCATGGATTCGTGGGGAGTGTTCCGACGACAGGGCGCGACGAGACGAGGGCGGCGATCGTCCAGGCCGCGGCCCGCCTGCTGCGCGAGGCGGGGACGGCCGGGGTCACCACCCGGGCGGTCTCGGCGGCCGCCGGTGTCCAGGCGCCGACGATCTACCGGCTCTTCGGCGACAAGGACGGGCTGCTCGACGCCGTCGCCGAGCAGGTGATGGCCGCCTACGTCGCCGACAAGAGCGCAAGGGCCGGCGCCGAGGCCGGCGATCCCGTGGCCGACCTGCGCACCGGCTGGCATCTGCATGTGGAATTCGGCCTGGCCAACCCTGACCTGTTCGCTCTGCTCGCCGCCCCGCAGCGCAGCCGCGGCTCCCGGGCCGTCCAGTCCGGGACGCAGGTGCTGCACCGCCGCGTCCAACGGCTCGCCGAGGCCGGCCTGCTGCGGGTGGACCAGCAACGGGCCACCGACATGTTGCACGCCGCCGGAACGGGCGCCGTCCTCGCGATCCTTGCCCTGCAGCCGCAGCGGCGCGACCCGGGCCTCGCCGATGCTCTTTTCGACGCCGTCTCAGCGGCGATCCTCGCCGACGCCCCGGCCGTCCCCGCACCCGGCTCCCTCGCCGTCACCATCGCGTTCTCCACCGCCGTGCCGGACCTGCCTGCGCTCAGCGCGGGAGAGAAGACCCTTCTCGGCGAGTGGTTGGACCGCTCGATCACTGCCCTGCGGGACGGGTGACCGACGCAGATGTGGCGCCCTCCTCACATGTGAGCACGTCGGCGAAGGCGAAGCTCGCCGGTGCGTGACTGCGGGCGGCGGGGATGTCGGACCCGACGTCGGAGCCCCACAGCGGGGTGCGCGCCATCAGGGATCACTTAGGCCCGGACCCTCGCGCCGACCAGGCCCTAGACCTGGTGCAGGTCTGGGGCCCGGTCGCAGCCGCCCGCGCAAGCTCTTCACGTGGCGTGGCGCATCAAGGACCACGGCGCAAGTGATCAAAGCGAAGCAGCGTCCACGCCACGATCAGCTCCATCTTGGGGTGCTCCTCAGAGGCGGGATGTGTGGCGGGTCAGAGGCTGCGGGCGGTGATGTCGCCGTTGGCGGTGGTGGCGTTGATGGTCAGGTCGGTGGTGCCGTTGTTCTTGAGGGTGTTGGTGACGCGGCCGTGGGGGGTGCCGGCGTTCAGGGAGGCTGAGATGCCGGGGGCGGCGGCGACGGTGATGTCGCCGGACTGGGTGCGCAGCACCACCGCGCCGCCCGTCGCGTGGTTGATGCAGATGTCGCCGCGTGCGGTGCTGATGTCCGCGGGGCCGGTGAGGTGGCCGACTTCGACGTCGCCGTCGGTGGCGGTGAGTCGCACGCCGGTGGCTTCGTCGATCTTGGTGTGGCGGTGGGCGCCGTCGAGGGTGGTCGTCACCGACCGCCCGGTTGCGTGATGCGTTCTAGCCATCGCTGCAGGAGGGCGGTCTCGGTCGGTTCCAGGGCCTCGGTTCCGGCGAGATCGAGTTGCGCGTGCAGGCGGAGCGCGGCGGTGTGCAGCGGGTCGGCGTCGTTCTGGGCGGCAGTCGTGGTCAGGACGTGCGAGAACACGGCGTCGCGCATGCGGTGGGACGGTGTGGGGTCCTCGAACAGGGCCGGTCTGGCGATGTGGTCCAGGGCGGTCCCGATGTTCGCCGAAAGGATCAACTGGGCGGCGGTTCGCGGTTCGAGCTTCAGCGCGCCCGCCGCCGCGCAGCGGGTGAGCGACGCCACTAGCAGGTCCATCACGCGATCTCGCGCCGTCGAGTGCGACCACGGCCGCGGAGTGAACATCAGCTGGTAGAGGGCCGGGTTGGCCTGGGCGAACGCCATGTGGCCGTCCCAGCCGGCGTGCAGGTCGGCGACCGGGTCGTCGGTCTGCTCCTGGGCGGCCTTGAGCGCGGTATACCGCTCGTACCCGTGGTCGGCGACGGCGTCGAGCAGCCCGCGCTTGTCACCGAACAGCCGGTAGAGCACGGGCTGGCTCACGCCGACCGCCTCGCAGACGGCGCGCGTCGCGATCTCGTGGTCCGAGGACGACGCCAGTTGCCGCTCCGCGGCCTCGATCATCGCCGCGCGCAGCGGGTCCGTCTCTGCCATGAGATCGATGATACCGCCAGCCGCTAGCGACGTTACGAAGCTGTGCTACCGTCGAAACGTAACACCGGTACGGCCAACTCGTATCCGCGATAAGACCGAGGGGTTTCCATGGGTGATCAGCGTGTTGCCGTCGTCAGCGGCGGCTCCCGCGGGATAGGCAAGGCGATCGCGGTGGCGCTGGCGGCGCGCGGTTGTGCGGTCGCGGTGGGGTTCCAAGGGGCGGCCTCCGCCGCGGCGCAGGTGGTCGAGGAGATCACGGCGTCCGGTGGGCGGGCGATCCCGGTCCAGGCCGACGTGGCCGACGAGCACGCCGTCGCGGAGATGTTCGACGCGGCGGAGAAGGCGTTCGGCGGGGTCGATGTGGTCGTCAACTCGGCGGGACGGCTGGCGCTGTCCCCGATCGCCGACCTCGACCTGGACGAACTGGACGCCCTGCACCGCACCAACATCCGCGGCGCGTTCGTGATGGCCCGGGAGGCCGCACGCCGCGTACGCGAAGGGGGCGCGATCGTCACCCTGTCCACCTCTGTGGTCGGCCTGCAGTTCCCGACCTACGGGGCGTACGCCGCGAGCAAGGGCGCCGTCGAGGCAATGACGTTGGTACTGGCCCGCGAGTTGCGCGGACGGAACATCACGGTCAACGCCGTCGCGCCCGGCCCGACCGCCACCGAACTGTTCCTGGACGGCAAGGACGAGGCGACGATCCAGCGGCTCGCCGAGCAACCGCCCCTGGAGCGGCTCGGCACCCCCGAGGACATCGCCGAGGTCGTCGCCTTCCTGGCGAGCCCGGCCGGGCACTGGGTCAACGGGCAGGTCGTGCGCGCGAACGGCGGGATCATCTGATGGCCGCCACACGACAGGTCATCGTCGTCACCGGGGCCTCCAGCGGGTTCGGCCGGCTGACGGCCGTGGCCCTGACGCGAGCCGGGCACGCCGTCGCCGCCGGCATGAGGCGGCTCGCCGACCTGGCCGTCGGCGCCGTCCTGGACCGGTACGGCCGCCTCGACGCCGCCGAGGACCTCCTGTCCTCGACCGCCTCACTCTGAATCACCACCACACGAAAGGTCGTCATCATGCCGTTCGCCAACCTCAAGGTCCCCGCCGACACCCTGACCCCCGAGTCGAAGAAGAAGCTCATCGACGCCGTCACCGACGCCTACGCCGACGTGTACGGCGAGCGCGCCAGGGCGACCACCCTGGTCCTCGTCGACGAGGTTCCCGACGGCGGCTGGGGCCTCGGCGGCAACATCCTCACCGCCGAGATGCTCGGCCGCAGCTGACCGACCCCCAACGCCGGGCCGGGCAGGCGACTCCCCGGCCCGGCGCACCACCCGCGTGTCGGGCGTTGTCAGGAGTTGGGGGTGGCCACCAGCCGGCCGACGACTCCGCCTGCGCGCAGGCGGTCCAGGGCGGCCGGGATCTCGTCGAACCCCACGGTCGTGGCGGGGATCTCGAGCTGACCGCTCGCCATGTAGTCGAGCACTGCCTTGATCGCATGCGGCGGGCCGCCGCGCGAACCCTTCAGCGTCACGGGCTTGGAGGTGAGTTCCGCGGTGGAGATGGTGGCCTCGCTGCGGCCGACGCCGACCTGCACGACCAGGCCGCCCGGGCGGACGGCGGAGATCGCCCCGGCGGTCGTCGTCCCGAAGCCGGCGAAGTCGACGATGGTGTCGAGCTGGAGGGGGGCGAGCTCCAGGACGTCCTCGACGATGTCGGTGACGCCGCGTTCCTTGGCGATCGACCACGTCTCCCGTCGCGGCTCGGCCGCATAGACGGTGGCTCCCAGCAGGGTCGCGAGGCGCGCTCCCGTCATCCCGAGGCCGCCCAGCCCGACGATGCCGATGCGGTCCCCCGCCTTCAGGTCGGCGGCGTGCACGGCACCGCCGTAGGACGTCGCGCCCGCGTCCACGGCGGCGGCGCCCTGGACGAACGAGACCGAGTCGGGCAGGCGGATCAGCGATGTCAGCGGGGCCAGGCACTTGGTGGCGAAGCCGCCGTCCGCGGTCCAGCCCGCGGCGTAGGCCTCGTCGCCGGCGAAGACGACGCGGTCTCCGACCGACAGCCCGTCGACCTCAGGTCCGATCTCGGAGACGACCCCGGCGGTCTCGTGCCCGAGGATCAGCGGAACGGTCGGAGGCGCGATCACACCGTCGAGGAAGCCCACATCGCTGTGGCACATGCCCGCGGCCGTCACGTCCAGGACGGCGAATCCCGGCCCGGGGACGGGGTCGGGCCTCTCGATCAGCTGCAGCGGCTGGTGCGCCCCAACGAATTGCCAAGCTCTCATCCGTGGCTCCTTCGCGACCGGGACCGCTCATCCGCCGGCGCGGCGATGGCGGGCGACTATTTTCGAGACGATCGTATCGTAAATAGCATCTCCGCACACCGGGTCATTCCGCGCACACCAGTACGGTGGTCGGCGTGACCGGAGCAGGAAGAGGGCGACCACGCAGCGAACGCTCCCGGATGGCGGCCCTGGAGGCGGCCCGGGACCTGCTGGTCGAACTCGGCTACGAGGCTCTGTCGATCGAGGCCATCGCCACGCGAGCGGGCATCGGCAAGCAGACGATCTACCGGTGGTGGCGGTCCAAGGCCGCGATCATCGTCGAGGCGGTCCTCGAAGGCATCATCGACCCGCCGGGCAGCGTGATCATCGACACCGGCCATCTGCGGGCCGACCTCGAACGGTGGCTGGACAGCGTCGTCGCCGCCCTCGCCCGGCCGGGCGGTGAGGCACTCCTGCGCGCGCTCGCGGTGGCCGGCGCGAGCGACCCCGCCGCCACCAGAGCCCTCACCGAAGGACTCTCGGGAGCAGAACAGGAAGCCCTGCTGAATCGGCTGCGCGCCGGCCGGCAGGCCGGACAGATCCGCGCGGACGTCGACCTGAAGACCACCGCCGACACCCTCACCGGCGCCGTGGTCGTCACGGTGCTCTCCCGAGCCCCCTTGACCACCGAGCGCGCCCGCAAGGTGCTCGATGTGGTCCTCAACGGCATTGAAAGCAAACCAACCGACCTCACTGGCTCCGACCGAGGCCTCGATTCCCACCCCGACGCCAGGCTCTAGGAGAAAGTCCGAGGCCGCGGAGAATCAGCTCACCTCGCGTCGCTTCTTCCATTCGGCGACGACGGCCTCGACGTGCTTGCGGATGTCGTCACTGCGGTCCGCGCTGCCGTTGACGTCGCGGCACGCCTGGTCGTACTCGGCCCACAGGGCGTCGTCGGCGAGACGAAATTTTCGTTGCGGGCTGCCTGGTGTAGGCATGTCAGCCGCCCAGCTTCACGACCAGCGAGCGCAGGTGAGGTGTCGCGGCGTTCTCCTGGCCGCGCTTCACCCACGCTGCGATGTGTTCGCTGACCAGCTCGGCGAGGCTCGCACGCTCGTCGTCGCTGAGCTCAACCGTGGTCGTGGTGTTGGTCCGGCAGTCGTAGGCCGTGAAAAGGATGTCTCCGACCGCCTGCTCGGTCGCAGGAGGCTTGCGGTTGTTCTGGGCATGCCAAGCGGCACTGTTGTTGACGACACCCCAACCGTGCAGGGCTTCATAGTTGGTGAGTTCGAGCCTCATGGGGCCGGTACCTCTCGCTGCAAGGGTGTGGCCACACCCTAAGCAGACACCCTACGCAGGTGTGGCCGCACCGACCGGCCGGACGACACGCCCATCACCGACCGTGAACGGCAACCGATCCAGGCCCTTCGGGACCAAGCCGACGAATTCACCGGAGCGATCGGCGCTTCTGCTGCGCAGCCTCGACTGGGGTCGCAAAACTGGAACGGAATGCTCTGTTCTGGTATGCTGAGGTCAACACCGAGGGCACGGGACTCGCTGGGCGTTCGATCCACCACTCACCGTCGGAGGCAACCATGAGCAGCACCGAGATCAGGCCGTTCCGTATCGAGATCTCCGAGGACGAGCTGGACGACCTGCGCGACCGGCTTCGGCGCACCCGCTGGTCCGGGGAGATTCCCGGCCAGGGCTGGAGCCGCGGCGTGCCCGTCGACTACCTGAAGGGCCTGGCGGAGTACTGGGCCGGTGCGTACGACTGGCGGAAGGCCGAGGCCCGGCTGAACGAGATCCCGCAGTTTCTGACCAGTATCGATGGGCAGGACGTCCACTTCGCCCACCTGCGGTCCGAGAACCCCGACGCCGCTCCGTTGCTGCTGATCCACGACTGGCCGGGGTCGTTCGTCCAGTTCATCGACGTCATCGAACCGCTCGCGGCCGACTTCCATGTGGTGGTCACCGACACCCCGGGCGTCGGCTTCTCCGGGCCGCTGACCGCACCGGGCTGGGACACCGGCAAGATCGCCGCGGCGTTCGTCGAGCTGATGTCGCGCCTCGGCTACGGCCGGTACGGCGTCCAGGGCAACGGAGGCGGCGCCTGGATCGCGGCCGAGATGGGCCGCCAGGCGCCCGACAGCATCATCGGCATCCATCTCAACGGCCTGATCACCTTCCCCTCCGACGACCCCGCCGACTTCGCCGACCTGACCGAACTGGAGCAGCAGCGCCTCGGCCGGCTGCAGGAGTTCCGCGACGACAAGATGGGCTTCAACCACATCCAGTCCACCCGGCCGCAGACCCTCGCCTACGGCCTGCACGACTCACCCGTCGGGCAACTCGCCTGGATCGTGGAGAAGTTCAAGGAATGGACCGACGCGGCCGCCGACCTGCCCGATGACGCCGTCGATCGCGACCACCTGCTCACCGACGTCAGCCTCTACTGGTTCACCGGCACCGCCGGTTCCTCGGCCAACCTCTACTACGAGATGGCACACGACCCCACCGCCTACGCCCCCAAGCCTCGCGGCACCGTCCCCACCGGCGTCATCGCCACCTCCACCACCGACGTCGCCATCCGCCGCTTCGCCGAGCGCGACCACAACATCACCCACTGGACCGAGATCGAACGCGGCGGCAACTTCCTCTCTCTTGAGCAGCCCGCCCTCCTCATCGAGGACGTACGCACCTTCTTCAGCGCGCTCAGCTGACACAACCTGGTCGGCGTATGAGGCCCTGGTCACCGACGTTTTCGTGGGTGGCCGGGGCCTTTGTCGAGCCTCTCGAAGCCGGGTCGTCGTAGCGCTGCTGGGCCTCGATGACCTCGGGAGTGTGGGCCGAGATCCAGCGGACCAGCTGGGCGAACGGGCGGGACAGGCCGCGGCCCAGCTCGGTCAGTTCGTAGCTGACCTGTGGCGGGGTGGTGGGTTCCACGGTGCGCTCCGCCAGGCCGTCACGGACCAGCGTCCGCAGCTTGGCCGACAGCACCTTCTCGCTGACGCCGTCGATGCACTCGCGCAGTTCGTAGAAGCGCATCGGCCCGGGCGTCAAGGCGGCCAGGATCAGCGGCACCCAGCGTCCGGTGACGTGTTCCATCACCTCCCGTCCCGCGCAGTCGCTGTGAAACGTGTCACTGATCCACCGAGCGTCGCGTTCGTCCACCTGCTCCCCTACCGCCCGGTCTCGGGCCTACCTCATGGTGCGTACTTACGAAAGGTAAGCCCACAACCTAACGTCTCCCGCGTCTTCGTAGGAGAGGTGAGGAGAGGCGAATGAACAGCAGGCAGGTGGCGCTGATCAGCGGGGCCGGCAGGGGAATCGGGGCCGCGACCGCGCGCGAGCTCGGACGGCTCGGCTATCACGTGATCGTCAACTATCGGCATGACGTGGAGTCCGCGGAGCTGGTGGCCAAGGAGATCGGCTCGGCGCAGGCGGTCCGGGCGGACGTGAGCGACGAGGCCGACGTGACCAGGCTGGTGGAGCGGGTGGTCGCCGAGCACGGGCGGATCGATGTGCTGGTGGGCAATGCCAACACCGCGCAGCCGCCGTTCGGCCCGCTGGAGCGGGTGCCGTGGGGGGCGTTCGCGGCGAAGGTGAACGCCGAGCTGGCCGGCGTCTACCACCTGACCCGGCGGGTGCTGCCGGTCATGCGCCGGCGGCGGTCCGGCCGGATCGTCTACGTCTCCGCCACCGCGGCCGACCTGATCATCGGCAGCGCGGCCCACTCCACCGCCAAGGGCGCCGTGAACGCCTTCGTCCGGCAGGTCGCCGGCGAGGCCATCCGGGACGGCATCACCGTCAATGCCGTCGCACCCGGCGCGGTCGGAACCGACGCCACCACCGCGGTGTTCACCGACGGCATCCGGCGCCACTTCGGCGAGCGCTCCGTGACCGGCACACTGCTGCGGCCGCAGGACCTGGCACGCCCGATCGCCGCGCTGGTGGACGGCGCGTTCGCCGCGGTCACCGGCCAGGTGATCCCCATCGACGGCGGCTATCCGCTGCTGAGCCAACTGCTGGACGGCCTGCCCGCCCAGTTCGCATCTGGTTCGTGAGCGCGCACGCAACGTCCGAACCGCGGCCCAACCGCCACGCGACGAGTATTGGAGCGGTGCAGGCCGGGAACGTCCGACCTCAACGCTATGGTGCGTCCTTATGAACACAGTCCACACCCGCCCCGATGAGAAGAGCCCGGCGTGAGCCGGTACAGGGGACCCGCCACCCTGATCAGCAGCGGCGGAGACGAGGTCGAGGTCTACGTCGATCTGCGCTCCAAGCAGCGGGAGTGGTCGGGGACCGCGACCATCGCCGACTTCGATGCCGACGCCCCTCACGACCAGACGTTGAGACTTCCCGACGGCCGCGAGGCACAGGTCACGCTCGGCGGTTCGGAAGCCTGGTCCGACGTCATCACGCTGGTCGGAAGCGGTCCGCCGCCCTTCGCCTGAGCAGACCGTCCCACTCACACACCCCCGGCTCCTGCTGGTGGCGAGTGGCAGGCCTGAACGCGGTTGGTCAGTTCGTGCGGGGTCGGAGCCGACCCGAACCCGGCGGGAACGAGCGGCCCGCTCGCACGGTGAGGTGGCGGACGAGCTGGACGTCGGTGAGCGTTCCCGTGGACGCGGCGAAGCCGAGCTTGACGGTGTCCGGGACCGGCTCGGGCGCGGGGAATCGGAGCACCTGCCGGAAGCCGCGTCCGTCCTGGAAGTCGATGTCGACGGTCGCCATCGGCTCCGGCGGGGGCGTCACCATGAGGCGGACGGTCCTTTTCATCGGTTCCAGCAATTGTTCGGCCCGTTCGGGAGTCGCGTCGGAAGGCATCTTCTTCAAATCTCCGTGCAGCCGGCCGGGGAGCGTCGACGGCCAGGGGCCCTTGGTCGTCGCGTTCCCGGTCGTGGCGGCGAGCAGGCAGTAGCCGTCGTTCCCGTTGCCAGGGCCGCGGGCGCTCACGATATTGGGTCCTGGAGCGGGCGGGCCGAACACCCTTCCGGCCGGAGAACCGCGCTCGCAGCCGTTTCCGCGCCTTTCCCCGTCGCCGAAGTAATCTCCCAGCACGTCGAGCCCAATACCGAGATATCCACCGCTGACCCCCGGGACGAACCTGCCGTCGGTGCTGCCGTCCGGCAGTTTCTGGGCGTAGCCGAGGCTTCCGCCGAAGGCGCCCGGCGTGGTGAGCCGCGCGGCGCCGTCGGTGAGGAAGAAGGAGATCCCGTCCGCGGGCGCAGGCGTGGTGTTCCCGTACTGCCACTGCTCGAAGGTCACCTCCAGCCCTTCCCCGGCCGGGATCGGCGAGTCGAAAAGCGCGGCGCCGGTCTCTTCGACATGGGCATCGGTGAGCTGCAGAAACCCGTGCATTGCCACGCCGCCCGGGGGCACGGGGCCGGCCGGATCTCGGCGGCACCCTCCCAGAGGATGGTTCGTGGACTCCGCCGGGGCCGCTCCGCGTGGCGCGCCCGTCAGGCAGGCCGACCCGTACCCGATGAAACGAGAGTCGGCGCTCGCGCCGGTGAACGTCTCGTCCACCAGCAGCGATCCCGGTTCCCGGTGCGGCCCCGAGCCGTCCGCGGTCGACGCGGCGGCCGTTGTGGCCGCGGCGACCGCGATAGCCGCGACGACGCGAAGCGCCCCATTTCTCATATCGCCGACTCCCCCGAGCGAGTTCCCGCCGCCGTTCGCCACAGTCATATGATCACGAATTCGCCCGGGAAGCCGCATATTGCCTTACTTATGGAGATAGGCAAGTCCGATCATGACGAAAACGCGTGTCATCCCATCGGATGGTCACATATTCGCATTCAGAGGTTGGAGGCGACCAGGCCCGCAAGGCAGACGGCGCCCAGCACCGCCGCCGAGCCCGCCGACAGGTAGCGCAGGATCCGCCCCGGCCGGCGGTCGGTGAGCAGGTAGTTCAGCCCCAGGGGCATGGGGACGAGCAAGAGCAGGCCCAGGGCGGGCAGGATCAGCGCGGACAGGCGGCCCTTGAGGTCCGCGGGCCGCGCCCGCTCGCCATCGGGCTGGAGCCGGGCCCGGAAGCTCTCGCCCTCGTCCGACTCGGGAGGCAGCCCGACGGTGCGGGCGGCCGTCCCGCGGTCGTCGGGGACGAAACGTCCGCGGCACTCCGTCTCCGCGTCCTCTCCCGAGCCGTGCTCGACGCAGCTCTCCACCGTCGCCGTGCCGGGCTCGCCGGTGAGTCCGAACGCCAGACGGGCGTCCGAGAGGCCGTAGAGCAGGGGGAGGAGGGCGACGGCGAGCCAGACCACGATCGTGACGAGGGCGCCGGCAGGGCTCGATCTCCGCTGTGGCATGAGTGTCCTTCGTGCGAGGGGGAGCCCCGGCACCCGCTTTGACGCACGCGGAAACGATCTCGTTCGCGCTGATATGCCGCCGCGCGAACACCACCGCGGCCCTGCGCCGCGTGCTCCTCGGCTCGCGCCCGGCCTTTCCCGGGGAAGCCCGGTCTTGGCCTGGCGCACGCCGTGTGCGAACGTCTAGGTCGGCCGCCGTGCTCACGGTGCTCCCAGGCCGGCGAAGGAGAAGGACGGCGACGTGTCCGACTTCGATGATCTGGTGTCCGCCGAGCGCAACAGGATCGACCAGCAGCAGGCGGCGGCGCGCGCGGCAAGCGAGAGCGCGCGGCAGTACGGCGAACTGTCCGAGTGGCAGCAGGTCGTCGCGCGCATCCGGGAACTGCTGGCGGCCTCGGCGCGCCACCTCAGGGACGCCGGCGCCCCGACCATTCCCGTCCTGGAAATGGGCAAGGTGAACCAGCGTCTGGAGCTCTGGGGGATGGTCCTCGCCGGCCGCGTCTCGATCATCGACCGCCGCTGGCCGCTCCGCCCCTTCGCCTTGAACGCCGAGGGCGTCGCATATCCAATGGGTCGTCGAGAGCCGCTGATTCCCGCGTACCCCTTGTCGGAGTCCCCGCCGCTCAACAAGAAGCTGCGCAAGGCGCGGCTTCGGACGGGGCTGGCCCCCGACCAGGAGGTGATGTGGACGGGAGGAGCCACGCCCCTGCGCGACCCGCTCCCCATCGACCCGGCCATGGGCCTCGAAACCGGTCGCATCGGCTGCTTCGGCAAGGGCGAGGACGGCACGCCGCTGCTGCTTTCGGGCGATCCCGGCGTCGGCGAGCCGCTGGACGCCTTCCTGGCGAAGGAGGTCGCCCGGCGCATCGCCGAGAACGGCGCGCGCTGACGCCCGCGCCGTCCCGCAGCGTCAGGTTCAGGCGGTCCGCTTGGGCAGCTTCCAGCCGGGGCGGGGGAAGTGGCACGTGTAGCCGTTCGGGTACTTCTGCAGGTAGTCCTGGTGCTCCGGCTCGGCTTCCCAGAAGTCGCCGGCGGCGGACACCTCGGTGACGACCTTGCCCGGCCACAGGCCGGAGGCGTCGACGTCGGCGATGGTGTCCTCGGCGACCTTCCGCTGCTCGTCCGAGGTGTAGAAGATCGCGGAGCGGTAGCTGGCGCCGATGTCGTTCCCCTGCCGGTTCACGGTCGTGGGGTCGTGAATCTGGAAGAAGAACTCCAGCAGCGCCCGGAAGTCGGTCTGGTCGGGGTCGTAGACGACCTCGATGGTCTCGGCGTGGGACCCGTGGTCGCGGTAGGTGGCGTTGGGCACGTCGCCACCGCTGTAGCCGACCCGCGTGGAGACCACTCCGGGCTGCCGGCGGAACAGCTCTTCCATTCCCCAGAAACAGCCGCCCGCGAGCAGGGCCCTCTCAGTTGCCATGTTCTCTCCCTCGTGTCCTTCGTCGTTGGATACAGCGGGCGCCGCGTCAGCGTTATTCCGTCTTTTGATCCGTAGGCCGCGGGGTCGAGTCCCATGCGGCCTCGTCACCGCCGACCAGGGCAAACGCCGTTCACAACGGTCCTGACGGCTGCCGCCCGGGGCCACGCTGACGCCGTTCTGGGACCTGTCCATTCCGGGCACACCGGAAACCAGGACGACTCGGGACGCAAGCGATGGTTCCTGGCACCACTGATGATCACGGGCCACTGGCCGCCCATGCTGCGGCGGGTGGCGCCCACGATCAACTGGACCAGCCCGGCCACGACCGCCCAGGCGCCCCACACCCGCAGGACCGCTGGAATGCCGGACGCGCAGGCGATCGCCACGCCGGCGGCGGTGAGCAGGCTGACCGCGATGTTCACGTACAGCAGCGTGGGCGATCCGGTGGTGCGCGAGGCGCGGGCGTCGATGATGGCGGCGGCCACGTCGAACAGCGGATACAGCACGAGCAGGGTGACCGCGAGCGGCCCCAGGTTCGAGGCGGTCGTGAACATCACCAGGGCCCAGACGATGGCGAACCCGAAGCGGACGAAGTACAGCCGCCGCAGGGTGGAAGCGGTCCCGGCGATGCCGTTTGCAGCGATTGCGGCCACAGTGGTCCTCTCAACGATGGTGCGGCGCGGGGAAGCGCGCCGCACTATGTCAAGACCGAACGTTCTACTCGCTAAGATGTCGCGATGAGGCAAGGATCCGAACGCCGGCCCTCCGAGGCGCGCTCCCGCCTGCTCGGCACGGCGACCCGGATCTTCTACACGGAGGGGATCCACTCGGTCGGGATCGACCGGATCGTCGCGGAAGCCCAGGTCACGCGGGCCACTCTCTACCGGCACTTCCCCGGCAAGGAAGACCTCGTCCTCGCCTATCTGAGCGAGGCCGACCGGGCCATGCGTGCCCAGGTGGACGATGCCGTCGCCCGGGACCTACCGCCGGCCGACACCATCCGCGCCCTCGGGGAGTCCATCGCGCAGGGCATTCAGTCCCCCGGCTTCCGGGGATGCGCGTTCCTGAACGCCGTCGCCGAGTACTCCGACCCCGATCATCCGGTGCACCAGACCGTCATCGCCCATCGGCAATGGTTCCTGGACACCGTGACGGAGTTGCTGGCGCGCATCCAGGAGACGCCTGCCGAGCTCGCCGCCCGGCACTTCGTGATGCTGCGCGACGGCGCCATGGCCGCCGGCTGCCTCTTCGACCCGGAGCTGATCTGCGAAACCTTCCTGCGCGGGGTCGACGGCCTGTTGGAGACCTACGCCGCCCCGGGCCGCCGGGGTCCGGCACCGACCTGAGGATCCTCGGTTCTCACTTGACGCTCGCGGCGACGCGCTGAATGGCCTGGACGGCGATGGCGGGCTGGTCGACGTAAATGTAGTGCTGGCTGTTCGTGGCGGTGCTCAGCTTGCTGCGGCTGGAAATCGCGAGCCACTTGTGCTGCCCCGCCGCCCAGTCCCGCTCCAGGCGCGGTCCGTATTGGGGAACGGCCGCGAGGTACTTCTTCCCATGCTGGATCACCTCCACCGGAATGTTTCCGGCCGAGCGGACCTTTCCGTCGGTGATGGCGAGCATTTCCGGGTTGTTCCCCGCGTCGACCGCCAGAGTCTGCGCGCGCAGCTGGGCCGCCGGGCCGGTCGCGGACGCGGGAATCCCCTTCTTGATGTCGGCGACCGAGTTCGGCGTCGTCGCGTCCAGCAGGACCAGTCCCTTGACCTTGTCCCGATGGTCGGGAGCGTACCTCGCGGCGATCAACCCGCCGAGCGAGTGTCCGGCCAGGACGACCGGACGGCCGGCGGTGACCCGGGCGAGCACCGCGGTCAGGACCTTCCCCGAGCTGGCGAAGGTCTGCGGACCGTTCGGCTTGTCGCTCTTGCCCTCGCCCAGCCGGTCGTAGACGCAGACCCAGTTCTTCTCACTCAGGGTCTTCTGAAGCGCGGCCATCTTGTCCATTCCGTCGCCCAGGCCGGGCATCAGGACGATGACCGGCTTTCCCTCCATCGCGTCACCCGTGCAAGAGACGTTCACCGACCGGCCCTCGACATCGATCTTCTTGGTCCCCGCAAGCAGACCCTCGTGGAACGAGCCGGACGAGCCGGAGTCGTCCTCGCAGGCGGTGAGGCCCGCACCCGCCACCGCGCAGCAGGCGGCGATCACGGCGGTCTTCTTGAGCTTGCGGATCACGATGTCCTCCAGTGAAGAATTCGCGCCGACCGGAATGGCGCGGCCACGTGGAGAACGCTATGGATCAGCCCACCCCGGCATCATCACCGCACGGTGGACATTCACGGGTAGCTCGGACGGGGGACGGCCCTACACGACGGCCGGCAGGACCCGCTCGTACTCGACCGTCGCCAGGGCCGGCGGCACTTCGCCTCGCCCCACTGACGGACCGGCAGCGCAGTCAGCGGCCGGACGGTGCTCTACTGCCAGGTCGCGGTGTCGGGGTCGATTCCGTGGGCGCGCGCGCCGGCGTCGATGATTCGGCGGAACCACGTGGCGAGGCCGGGGCGGATGCCGTCGTAGTGGGCGGCGAATTCCGGATCGGCCTCGAACATGCGGCCGAGACAGACCTGCATCTGCCTGGTGAGGGGAAAGTACGAGGCGAAAACCTCCCGGTGCCGCTCGACAAGTTGATTCGCTTCCGGGCTGCCAGGTGTGACGCCGGCGTCCATCGCGTCCCCGAGGGCGCGGTCGAGGGCGGCAATGGCGTCGGCGATGGCCTGCCATTCCTCCGGACCGCGAGAGGCCGACCTTTCGGCGTACTGCAGCCATTGCGCCGTGTCCCCGTAGCGCCGACGGGCCTGGGCGGGCCAGTCCGGGTTCCACTGGGGACCGAAGATCGCGGCCTGCTGCTCGACGGTCAGCAGCAGGCCGCGCTCGTGGGCGTCGATCATCCGGTCCAGTCCGGCGCCGAGCTGCTGGAGGCGGTCGATCCGTTCGGCGACCCGGGTGCGCTGCGCGCGCAATGCGCCGGTCACGTCTGCGGTCGAGTCGTCCAGGACGGCCTGGATCCTGTCGAGGCTGAGACCGAGCTCGCGGTAGACGACGATGCGGTGCAGACGTTCCAGGTCACCGGCGGTGTAGAGCCGGTATCCGGCGGCCGTGCGCAGCGACGGGTGCGCCAGGCCGATCTCGTCCCAGTGGTGCAGCGCGCGGACGGTCACGCCCAGACGCCGCGAGACCTGACCGACGGTCAGGCCATCGGCGTCAGTGGCATCAGGCATGCTCCTCATTGTCGCCGCGACCGACGCCCGGCGGAGTGATCCCGACGGCTTCAAGGTTCCGCGCCTCCTGACTGGCCGGGTCGAAGGGCTTCGCCGCGGTGAAAACGATCCGCGCGTTCTCGGGGGTCACCACCGCCACATCGCAGGTATTCCAGGGAGTGTCCCGTGGACCGTCGACCGAGTCCGGACGCAACGCACGGCAGGCCTCGACCAGGGAATCGACCTGGCCGAGCACGCACGCGAAACTGACGCTCATCGCCGGTGCCTGCTCCGGAACGCTCTCCACCCGGACGAGGAGTACGTCCTGGAACGCCCACCGGCGCAGATGTACGAGCCTGCCGGGGATGCCGAACAGCTCGAAGAACCCGAGCCCGCGAATCCAGAAGTCCACCGACGCCGCCAAATCGCTCGTGGGAATCGTCGCGAACGCGGGCATTCCATAAATGCCACGGAACGGCTCCGGCGGAACCGCATCCGGACCGGGATCGGGCACGGGACTCATCTCGAACGCGTTGTAGTAGTCGCTCATGCCCCCACCCTCCGGCCTCACGCAACGTGAGGGTCAAGCCGAGCCGAACTCGAACGTATCGGCCCGCGGCAAGGTGGACGATGCCGGTGGTCTCGTGGCGCTCATTCGAGCGTCCGTTCTGCGTTCGAGACGGTCAGCGTTTGACGGTGTAGTGCAGGTGCAGCACGCGGTCGCCCTGGACCACCGCGTCCGGATCGTCGAGGAGGACGGTTCCGGTGTGGCCGCCGAAGAACCGCACCCCTTCGCCCAGGACCACCGGGGCGACGTCCATCGCCACCTCGTCGACGAGCCCCGCCGAGAACGCCTGGCCGCCGACGTCGCCCGCGCACACGCAGACCAGGCCGTCCCCGGCGAGTTCCTTGGCGAGCGTGATGGCGGCCTCGACGGAGTCGGCGGTGTGGAAGGGCGCGTCGGGGAACCTGGCGAGCCATTCCTCGGGCAGCGGCCGGTGGGTGACGACGACGAGTTCGTCGCCGGCGGCGGGCACGCCCGACCAGCCGTCGGTGGTGTCGAACAGGTGGCGGCCGATCACCGTGACCTTGACGGCGTCCCAGAAGGGCTTGATGTGGTCCGCGGAGGCGCGGCTGACGTTGAACTGCCATTTGTCGTTCGCGCGGACCGTCACGTCGCCGTTGCCGTACCAGTCGAACAGCGGCCCGACCGTGTCGTCGGGATAGGCGATGTAACCGTCCACCGAAACCACGGCCTGCATGATGACTCTGGCCATTTCAATAGCTCCTTGACTCATCCGGAAGCCGGGATGCTCCGGTTACATGGAGAACGCCTCATGGTCCTCGCGCGACGGATACGACGCTAGTACTCCAGCCGTAGATCGTCACTGGTGTGACTGGCGCGGGGAGCTGCCCGGCCGGGTGGCCGGGCGGTTCCGGCGCGTCGAGCCAAGGCGCACCGCCGAACGGATGGTGCGCGGGCTGCCGGCGATGCGACCGCGCAAGAACCGCTGGACGCTGGCCCTAGCGTTATTGCCCCACCACGAACACCGGCTCGACGTTCAGTTCGCTGATCCGCCAACCGTCGGGCGTCCGGACGGCCTTGATGCGCGACAGGCCGTAGCCCCGGGAGGCCGGCACGAGACTGTCGGCGTGGCCGGACAGGGCGGTGATGTAGGCGCGGATCGTCGCGGTGTCGCCGTCGACCTCGATCAGCACGTTGCTGAACCGGTGGAGCAGGCGGGCGTAGTCCTTGTTGCCGGCCTCGATCTGTGCGATCAGGACGTCGCGGCTGGACCCGGTCCCGTTGCGGGTCGTGCCGGTGGCGTCCTGCGTCAGAACAGAGTTCAGGTCGTCGAAGCGGTGTTCGTCCAGGGCCCGGCACAGATGCAGCAGCAGGTCGTGAAGCTCGGCCCGGTCGGCCAGGGTTCGCAGGTCGTAGTTCATGAGGTGTCCTTTCGGGGCTGGTGGATGAAAGGAACCATGCGGGCCGCAGCGGGGGGCGCGCATCACTCCTGCCCCGTTCTTGCGCAAAGTCGCAACGGTGTCCGGCCTGCGTTGCCACCACTCGGTTGCCGGGGCAGGATGCAGATTCACGGGGTAGGACGTCAGGGGGCCGGCAATGTCCGAGGCGGCGTGGCTGAAGTCGCTGCGGGTCGGGCGCGGTGTGTGCCCGCTGTTCGGGGCCGATGCCGTGGTGGCCCGGTTCGCCGAGATCGTCTCCGTCGAGCGCAGCGAGCGACTGGTGATGGTTCCCGCGTCGTCCCAGCGCCCGCTGCTGGGCACGCTCCCGATGCCGCCGGATGTGCGTACGCGCTGGCTGGGGTCGGCCCCATCGGCCCATGACGCACGCCTGATCGCTACCGGCGCCGAACATCGGATCCTGCCGGCCCTGCCGGCCAAGATGGTCATCATCGACCGGGCGATCGTCATGACGCCCATCGACCCGGAGGATCCGCTGAAGGGGGTCTGGCAGATCACCGCCAAGCCGCTGGTACACGCCCTGGTCGAGATGTACCAGCGGCTATGGCGGCAGGCGGCCGAGCCGGTGCGGTGGCCGGCGGGGCTGTCAGCCAGGCAACGCGCCGTGGTGACGCTGCTCGCCGAGGGCTACACCGACCAGACGGTGGCCGAGCAGCTGGGCCTGAGCCGGCGCACCATCACCTACACGGTCGCGGACCTGATGAAGAAGTACGGAGCGCGCAGCCGGTTCCACCTGGCGCTGCTGCTGGCCGGTGCCGACGCCGACTTCGCCATCGCTTCGTCTCCCCGGCCCGGTCACACCAGTAACAATCTACGGCTGGAGTACTAGGCGGGGATCGGTCGCCGCTCTTGTACAGAACGGCCATACCCCGGCCGGAGCATCGGGACGTAGGACGCGGCCGAGGTGCGCCCGCCCGTCTCGCTCCACGTAGGAGGATTCTCCGGCCACGCGGCCATTCTGCCGAAAGACCGAGGTCGTCGCATACCCATTCCAACGGGACGGACCGAGCAGGTTCCGTCTGGGCGGCTTTCAGCCAAAGCTCTCTCGATGTTTCCGGTCATCTATACGATGCGCGGGATTCCCTATTTTCGGGGGGCCTGTATGGACATCGCGTCTCCGGTGGCGGCCGTCCGCTGGGCTCGCGTGGTCGCGGTGGGGGTGAGCTGCGGGTTCGCGTTCGGCGGGTATGTCGGGATCGTCGATGCGGAGCCCGGAGGCAAACCGGCGGCGTTCGCTCTGCTCACCGTGCTGCTGCTCCTCCACCTGCGGAACTGCATCCGCTGGTCGGACGACGTGCGGGTGAGGGGCTGGTGGTGGACGCTCGGCGTCCAGGCGGCCCTCACGGCCGCGGGCATGGTCTGGTACGCGAACACCTGGTACGGGAACTCCGGATTTCTGGCGGCGGCGTTTCTGCTGCTCATCCGGCGGCGGTGGGTGGCGTGGGGCGGGTTCGCGGCGGTGATCGCGGCGCAGTTCGCCGCCGCGCTGCCGGTCCGGCCGACGGTCGCGGAGGCGGCCTATCTGGCGATCGGGCACACGGCGTTCGTCGGGATCGCGCTGTACGGGGTCGCCCGGCTGGCCGACCTGGTCAGCGACATGCGCCGGACCAGGGACGGGCTCGCGATGGCCGAGGTGTCGCGCGAGCGGCTGGTGTTCGCGCAGCAGCTGAACGAGCGGGTGGGCGTCAGCCTCCAGCGGGTCATCCGGGACGGGGACGCGGGGGAGCCACCGGCGGTCAGGCGGCGGCTGGACGTGGCGCGGGCGGCGCTGAACGAGACACGGTCGGTGGCGCACGGGTACGGGCGCGAGCACCTCGCGGGCGCGCCGGTGGCGGACGACCTGACGTCCACGGCGGTGGCGGTTCTCGGGGCCGCGACGATCTGCCTCATGATCGTGCCCGTCGAGGTGCGGCGGTTCCTGCAGGTCGACATGAGCGCGGCGGAGACGGCGGTGTTCTTCGCGGCGCTCGTCACGTTCGTCCTGCTGTTCCTCCGTGCCTGCGCCCCGTCCGGCCGCCCGGTTTGGACGCTGGTCATCGTCGTGCCCGCGCTGGGTCCGCTGTTCGTCTTCGATCTGGCGCTGTGGCACGTGGTCTACTTCCTGCCGGGCGTCGTGCTGGTCGTGGTGCGCGGGTGGGCGCGGTGGGTCGCGGCGGTCCCGTTGATCTGCCTGGATCCGCTGCTCCTGATCTGGAACGCGCAGCTCGGTGATCCGACCGCGCTGGGGATGGCCTACGAGGTCGTGTGGTCCGGCGAACGGACGCTGGTCGTGTGCGGGTTGGTCCGCATGGGCGAGCTGGCGGTGCGGGTCAAGGAGGCGCGGGCGGAGCTGGCCCGGGCGGCGGTGGCCCGCGAGCGGCTCCGGTTCGCGACCGACCTGCACGACCTGCTCGGTCTGGGATTGTCGGTGGTCGTGCTCAAGAGCGAGCTGGCGCTGCGGCTGCTGGACCGGGACCCCGATCGGGCCCGCGTCGAGCTGTCCGAGGGACTGGCGGCGGCTCGCCGGGCCCTGTCGGACATGGAGGCCGTAGTGGCCGGACGCGGCGAGATCGCGCTGGCGGCCGAGGCCGAGTCCACCCGCGCGGCGCTTTCGGCCGCCGGCATCGAGGTGTCCGGGTCCGTCCAGCAGGTGCCGCTGCCCTCGGAGATCGACGCGCTCCTCGCCACCGTCCTGCGCGAAGGCGTCACCAATGTGCTGCGGCACAGCGAGGCCGACCGTTGTGAGCTGGTCGTCGAGGTGGTCGCGCAGAGCGTCCGGTTGCGCCTGGTCAACGACGGTGTTCCGGGTCGGGCCGCCGCTTTCGGCTTGGGGCTGAAGAACCTGGCGCGAAGGGTGCGGGAGCAGGGCGGGACGCTGACCGCCGGCAAGGACGGCGACAGCTTCCGGCTGGCGGCGGAGGTGCCGCTACAGCCAGCCCTGATCGGTCGCGATGCGGATCGCGTCGATGCGGTTCCTGGCGTCCAGCTTCATGACGGCCGATGACAGGTAGTTGCGGACGGTGCCGCGGCTCAGCGCGAGGGACCGGGCGATGTCGTCGGCCTCCGCGCCGGTCGCCGACAACCGGAGCACGTCGGCCTCACGTGCGGTGAGCGGATTGTCCGCCCGTTCGAGCTCGGCGAGGGCCAGTTGAGGGTCGACCACCCGTTCGCCCGCGACGGCCTTGCGGATCGCGTCGATGAGGTCGTCGGCCGGCGCGTGCTTGAGAAGGAACGCCGAGATCCCCGCGGCCAGCCCGCGGCGCAGATATCCCGGTTTGCCCAGCCCCGTCAGGACGACCGTCCGGCAGGCCGGGAGCTTCGTGCGGAGCTCGGCGGCGGCGTCCAGGCCGTCCATGCCGGGCAGGTCGATGTCGAGGACCGCCACGTCGGGACGGGTCCGCTCGGCCGTGGCGATGATCTGGTCGCCGCGCTCGACCGCGGCCACGACCTCGATGTCGTCCTCCAGTCCGAGGACGGTGGCCAACGTCTCCCGCAGAATGCGGACGTCCTCGGCGACCATCACACGGATCATGTGATTCCTTCACATCGAACTGCTGAACCCGGCAACTACCGGCGAATTCTCCGGATTGCGAGTCTAATCACGCCGGCACCGGCGCCACGGACTCGAATCGGAGGAAACCATGCGCAAGCTCATCGCCTCGACGCTCGCCACCCTCGACGGCTTCATCGACAACCCGCACGAATGGTCGCTGCAGTACAACGAGGAGAAGGCCCAGACCCACGCCTTCACCATGACCACGGCCGCCGACGCGCTCCTGCTCGGTCGCGTCACCTACGAGGGAATGGCGCAGGCCTGGCCGAACATGGGCGGCAACCCCTACGCCGACCACGTCAACTCCATGGCCAAGTACGTCGTCGCCACCGAGCCGGTGGACACCTCCGCCTGGAACCCCACCACGGTCATCGACGGAGCCGATCTCGCCGGCGCGGTGACCGACCTCAAGAAGCGGGACGGCGGCGACATCCTCATCTGGGGCAATGGCCGCCTGACCGACGGCTTGGCCGCCGCCGGGCTCCTGGACGAGTACAAGATCTGGATCTACCCGGTCATCAAGGGCTCCGGCGAGGCGCTGTTCCGCCCGGAGAGCGCCGGAACCGTCGAACTGGTCGACTCTGTCACCTTCCCGAGCGGAGTCGTCGTCCTCACCTACCGCCCCCTCAACACCTGAGCCGCCAAGCCGGCCGGGCGCGCCTCCGCTGCCTCGCAACAGGCGCGCCCGCCCGACGGGACGCTAGCCCCTCGACGCGGCTCAGGGACTGTCCGAAAGATCGTGTGGGTGGGGTGGTGATCCGGAAGGCTGGGGCCGATGCCTCGGCCGGGAAGGATCA
>NZ_BAAAMR010000076.1:49769-51259 GCF_039529375.1 Actinomadura napierensis | reverse complement strand
CCCGGGCGGCGCCCGGCTCGGCCGCGCCCGCGCCCGCCGAGCGCGCCGGCGCGCTGCACGCCGCCGCCCGCGCCGTCGAGGAGCACGCGGACGAGCTGGCCGCACTGGTCACCGCCGAGATGGGCAAGCCGGCGGACGACGCGCTCGGCGGTGTCCAGGCCGGGGCCGGGACGCTGCGCCAGTACGCCGAGCTGGGGCCCCTGCACGGGGGCCGCAGCCTGCAGGGCGGCTGGAGCGCCGCCGACTTCATGGCCCGCGAACCGCTCGGGCTCGTCGCCGTCATCACCCCGTGGAACGACCCCGTCGCCATCGCCTGCGGGCTCATCGGCGCGGCCGTGGCCGCGGGCAACACCGTCGTGCACAAGCCGTCCGAGCGGACCCCGCACACCGGCGCGCTGCTGACCGAACTGCTCGCCGGATGCCTGCCCGGCGGGGTCGTCAACATGGTCAGCGGCGACGGCACCACCGGCGAGGCGCTCGCCGGCCATCCCGACCTCGACGCGGTCGCGCACGTCGGCTCCACCCGCGCCGGCCGCCGCATCGCCGAGCTGACCGCGGGCACCGGAGCCAAGGCGCTGCTGGAGAACGGCGGCGCCGACCCGCTGATCGTGGACGCGGGCGTCGACCCCGGCTGGGCGGCCGAGCAGGCCGCCACCGGCTGCTTCGCCAACGCCGGCCAGATCTGCACCTCCGTCGAGCGGATCTACGTCCACGAGTCGGTCGCCAAGGAGTTCGTCGCCGCGCTGACCGCACGCGCGCAGGCGCTGCGGACCGGCCCGGGCCGCGACCCGTCCACCGAGCTCGGCCCGCTGGTGGACGAGCGGCACCGCACCGAGGTCCACGAGCAGGTCGAGAAGGCCGTCGCGGACGGCGCGCGCCTGCGCGCCGGCGGCCTGATCCCCGAGGGGCCCGGCTGCTTCTACCCGGCGACCGTGCTGGACGGCTGCACCGACGCCATGGCGGTCATGGCGGAGGAGACGTTCGGGCCCGTCGCGCCGGTCCGCGCCGTCGGCTCCTTCGAGAAGGCGCTGGACGCGGCGAACCGCTCCCGCTACGGGCTCGCCGCGACCGTCCTCACCCGCGACATGGCGCACGCGCAGGCCGCCTGGCGCACCCTGAAGGCGGGCACCGTGAAGATCAACGCGGTGTTCGGCGGCGCGCCCGGAGGCGCCGCCACCCCGCGCCGCGCCAGCGGCCGGGGCTTCGGCTACGGCCCCGAGCTGCTCGACGAGATGACCGCGGTGAAGGTCGTCCACCTGCAGACCGACATCCCCTGACGAATCAGCCCTTGACGGTCAGCAGCGGCCGCAGCTCCGCGACGGGCGTGGCGACGCCTCCGCCGCGCAGGCTCGACACCACCGGCCCGATGTCCTTGTAGGCCCACGGCGCCTCCTGCTTGAGGTCGCGGCGCCACGCGGCCATCACGTCGGACCGCCGCGCCACCATCGGGTCGCGGTGGTCCAGCGGCGTCACGACGCGGAACTCGCGCA
>NZ_BAAAMR010000076.1:0-49759 GCF_039529375.1 Actinomadura napierensis | reverse complement strand
GGAACGCGTCGAGTTCCGCGTCGTTCCCGCGCGCCGACGCCCCGCGCGGGACCCGCCGCCCCGCGCCGTGGCACGCGCTGGCCAGGGTGCGCGGGTCGCCGTGGCCGCGCAGGACGAAACTCGCCGCGCCCATCGAACCGGGCACGATCACCGGCTCGCCCCACATCGCGTACGGGCCGCCCGCCATCGCCTCGTGCCCGCCCGCCGGCGTGGCGCCCTTGCGGTGCACCACCCGGTCGCCGTCCTGCCAGAACAGGTTGTGCGGCGCGTCGTACAGCAGCCGCGCATCCGCATCGCCGCACTCCGCCGCCAGCCCGGCCCGCATGGTCAGCGACAGGAAGAACCGGTTTCCGGCCGCGAAGTTGGCGGCGTTGCCGAACGCGTCCAGGTAACGGCGCCGCGCCGGCGCGGATCGCTCGTCCAGCAGGAACGGCAGGATCCCGTTGCCTGGACGGGGGAGTCCGGCGGGCCAGCCGGCGCGCAGGGCGTCCAGCGCGGTGGTGTTCGCCTGGTGGCCGAGCGACAGCGACCCGCTGTGCACCATCGTCACGACCGTGCCGGGCGCCAGCCCCCACGCGTGCGCCGCCGCCGCGTCGTGCACCTGCGCCACGTACTGCAGTTCGGCGAAGTGGTTGCCGCCGCCGATCCCGCCGATGACGCTGTCGTGGCTTGCGCCGCCCGCGCTGCCGACCCAGTCGGCGAACGCGTCGGCCGTCTCGACCGGGAACCCGGGTGCGTGCATGCGGTCGAGCGCGTCGTCGGCGTCCTCGTCCCGGACCCCCTGCCACGGCGTGCCGCCGGCCAGCAGCAGGCCGGGCAGCCCGTCGCGCAGCAGCGCCTCCCGCTGGACGGGCGTCAGCGCGATCCGCCGCCCGCCCTCGAAGAACAGATGCCGCAGCCGCCGCTCCAGCGCGTCCAGCCTCGGCCGGACCCGGTCGGCCCGCAGGGACGTCACCTCCAGCCGCATCCCGCAGTTGACGTCGTTGCCGACCGCCTGCGGCAGCAGTGCGTGCTCGGCCTCCAGAACCGTTCCGATCGGGATCCCGGCGCCCTTGTGGAAATCGGGGGTGAGCGCGACGCGGGTGACGCGCGGCTCCGGGCCGTCGTAGCCGGGCGTGGCCTCGGCGAGCCGCTGGAGCGTCCGGGCGGTCTCCAGGAGTGTGAGCACCTCCTCGACCGCCGCATGCTCGAGCGGGACGTCGCCACCCGCGCAGATCTCCACGGGGACGCCGTGCGGGTTGGGAAGGTGAAGCCAGTGGTCGTCGGTGCGGACGAGCCGCCGGTCCTGACGTGCGGACATGAGGGGATCCTTCGGGCTGCCGGAAAGCGCGGAGAACGCGCACGAGAACGAGAGCCGTTCACGCGAACGCGCGACGGCGGGGGAGCGGGGCGGAAAGGCCCGCTCGTTCCTCGGGTTCAGCAGCCGCGAGGCGGTTACGACCGTACCGCGCGGTCCCCGGCGGGGCCACCGGATTTCCCGTAGGCCCCGATATAGCTCGTCACCATCCGGGCGACGAAGTGCGCGACCTGCTCCGGCGGGCCTGACGGCAGCATGATGTGGCTCATCGTCAGCCGGACCGCCGCGTCCGCGATCTCCACGAGCGCGTCGCGGCCCACGTCCGGCCACTGGCGCAGCGCGTGCTCGGCGAGCCGCGCGCTGGCGGTGAACAGCACCGGCTCGGCCCGCGTCGTCAGCAGCGGCAGCAGGTCGTCGCCGTCGGCGCCGGTCAGCACCGCCTTCTTCAACTGGTCGTCGGCGGACATCTCCAGCGTGAACAGCACCGCCGCGACCACCGCCGAGTACAGGTCCCCGTGCTCGGACAGGACCTGGTCGATCCCGTCGAGGTAGCGCTCGTTGTCGCGGACCACCACCGCCTGCGCCAGGCCCCACTTGTCGCCGAACTCGTTGTAGACGGTCTGCCGGCTCACCCCGGCCGCGGCGGCGACATCCTGCATGCGCACCGCCCGGTAGCCGCGCTCGACCAGGAGCGCGGCGGCGGCGTCCAGCAGGCACTCGCGCACCGGACGTTCCGCACTGCTCATGAGTCGTCCTTCCGGCCGGTGGTCACCCCGTCATTATCCTTGTCCGGTGACGGAAATGGACTACCGGGCGCTCAACCGGGCTCTGTGGGATGAACGGGTCGCCATCCACGTCGCCAGCGACTTCTACGACGTCGCAGGCTTCCGCGCCGGCGGGACGGCGCTGCGCGACTTCGAGATCGCCGAGGTCGGCGACGTGGCGGGACGCCGGCTGGTACATCTGCAGTGCCACTTCGGCCTGGACACGCTGTCGTGGGCGCGGCTCGGCGCGCGGGTCGCCGGCCTCGACTTCTCCGGGCCCGCCGTGCAGGCCGCGCGGGAGATCGCGGCCGGGTGCGGTCTCGACGCCCGGTTCGTCCAGGCCGACGTGTACGACGCGGCCGCCGCGCTGGGGGAGACCTACGAGATCGTCTACACCGGCATCGGGGCGCTGGTGTGGCTGCCGGACATGGACCGCTGGGCGCGGACCGTCGCCGACCTGCTGGAGCCCGGCGGGTTCCTGTACCTGAGCGAGTTCCACCCGTTCGCCGACGTCCTGGACGACGCGGACGGCTCCACCGTCACCTACGACTACTTCGACTCCTCGCCGCAGGTATGGGACGAGCCCGGCACCTACACCGACGGCGACCAGGACACCCGCAACACCCGGTCCGTGGTGTTCCAGCACGGAATCGGGGAGGTCGTCAGCGCCCTCGCCGCCGTCGGGCTGCGCATCGACTTCCTGCACGAGCACGACCACACCTACTTCCGGCGCCACGCGTCGCTGGAACGGGACGGGAGGGTCTACCGGCTGCCGGAGGGGCGCCCGCGCGTGCCGTTGATGTACTCGCTGCGCGCGACCCGGCCCGCCAACGGCTGAGCCGGCGGCGCGGCCGGAGCGGGGGCCGGTGCGGTGGCGGGCTCGCCGCCGCTGTCCAGCAGGTGCGCGAGCGGGAGCGTCGCCGCGCCCACCGCGACGGCCTCCGGGCCGAGGTGGCACAGCTCGATCGAGGTCTGCGCGAACGGCTGCCGCAGCGCGTACCGGGCGGTCGCGGCCACGATGTCGCCGAGCATCCGGCCGCCCACCAGCAGCCCCGCCCACCCGCCGATGATGATCTTCTCGGGGCTGAACAGGTTGACCAGGTCCGCGACGCCCGCGCCGAGGTGCTCGGCGACGTCGGCGCGCAGGTCCGCCGCGGCCGGCGACGGGTCGTCCAGCAGCCCGGCGAGCCCGGCCTCCTCGTCGGCGCCGGCCGGGCCGCCCGCCGCCCGGTAGCGCTCCAGCAGCGCCGCCGCGCCCACGTACGCCTCCAGGCAGCCGCGCGAACCGCACCGGCAGGGGACGCCGCCGACCTGCGACGTCGTGTGCCCCCACTCGCCGGCGCTGCCCGCCGCGCCCCGGTAGGGCGAGCCGTCGATCATCACCGCGGAGCCGACGCCCGAGCCGATCAGCGCGACGACCGCGTTGCGGTGCCCGCGCCCGGCGCCGAACCACATCTCCGCCTGGCCGAGCGCCGTGGCGCCGTTGTCGACGAACAGCGGCAGGCCGGTGCCCGCCCGCAGCATCCGCTCCAGCGGCACCCCGTCCCAGCCGATCGTCTGGCAGTGCACGACCGCCTCGGTCCCGCCGCCGGTGACGCGGTGCTCGATGACGCCCGGGACGCCGACCCCGACGCCGATGATCGTGGCCGGGTCGACCGACGCGCCGTCGATCACGGCGGGCAGGCCGTCCAGGATGTGCCGGACCACGGCGCGCTCGTCGTGGCCGCCGTCGCCGAGCGGGAGGTCGGCCTTGGCCAGCTGGGTGAGCTCCAGGTCGAACAGCTCGACCATCACCCGCGTCTCGCCGACGTCCACGCCGATCAGGTGGCCGAAACCGGCCGCCGTCTTCAGCAGCACCCGCGGCCGGCCGCCGTCGGACTCCACGCTGCCCGCCTCCACGACGAGCCCCGCCTCGATCAGCTCGCCGACGACGTTGCTGACCGACGCGGGGCTGAGCCCGGTCTCGCGGGCCAGGTCCTGGCGGCTCAGCGGGCCGTCGAAGTAGAGCCGGCGCAGCAGCACCGAGCGGTTCGCACGGCGCAGATCGCGCACGGTCCTGCGGCGCCGGTCCGGCATCGGGCCCCCTTTCGGCGCGGCCGGTCGGCCGCGTCCCCGAAGGTTCTCAGGTCTTGACCCGGTCATTATGTCACTGCTTAGATCACGGCCTGAAATAAGGTGTGATGTAACTCGCCCGAGTGACGCACCTCACTGCTACGCGGAAGGCCGAGCCGATGCGCCACCCCACCTCACCGGCGTCCGGACACAGCGCGACATCCTCCGGCGAACCGCTCGCCGCCGCACGGTCCCGCCGTCCGGGGCGCCCGGTACGGCTGCGCGCCGGGCGCACCGCCACGGGGCTCACCGCCGGACTGACCGCCGGGCTGCTGCTGGCCGCCGCGGCGGCCTGCGGCGGCGGCACGACCTCGGGCGGCGGGAACGGGTCGCCGAAGACGCTGACCTACTGGGCCAGCAACCAGGGCGCCGACATCGCCGCCGACCAGCGGGTGCTCAAGCCCGAACTGGCCAAGTTCGAGAAGCAGACCGGCATCAAGGTCCAGCTGGAGGTCGTCCCCTGGACCGACCTGCTCAACCGGATCCTCGCCGCCACCACCTCCGGGCAGGGCCCGGACGTCCTGAACATCGGCAACACCTGGTCGGCGTCCCTGCAGGCGACCGGCGGGCTGCTGCCGTTCGACGCCAAGACGATGGCCGAGGTCGGCGGCGCCCAGCGGTTCGTGCCCGCCGCGCTCGCCAGCGCCGGCGCCAAGGGCAAGGACCCCGCGGCCGTTCCGCTGTACTCCACCGCCTACGGGCTCTACTACAACAAGAAGATGTTCGCCGACGCCAAGCTCGACCCGCCGAAGACCTGGCAGGAGATGGTCGACGACGGCCGCAAGCTCACCAGGGGCGGCGTCCACGGCATCGCGATCGAGGGCGCCAGCATCCCCGAGAACGTGCACGCCGCGTTCAACATCGGCCAGATGTACGGGGCCGACTTCTTCACCCCGGACGGCAAGCCGCAGTTCGCCACCCCCCAGGCCGTCGCCGCGATCAAGTCCTACGTCGGCCTGCTCGGCACCGACAAGGTCGCCGCGTCCGGCAACGCCGAGTACTCGGCCAACCAGTCCATCAACGACTTCGCCACGCACAAGGCCGCGATGCTCATGTGGCAGACGACCACCAGCGGCTTCACCAACCTCGGGATGAAGGCCGGCGAATGGGGCGTGGTGCCGATCCCGGCGCCGTCCCCGGCCCCGCCCGGCGGGCGGCCGGTCACCTCGATGGTCGGCGGCATCAACCTCGCGGTCTTCAAGAACACCGACAACCACGACGGCGCGCTGAAGTTCGTCGAGTTCATGACCGGCGACGACGAGCAGAAGATCCTCAACAAGGCGTACGGGTCGCTGCCGCCGGTCACCGCCGCGCAGGGCGACCCGGCCTTCGACACCCCCGACACCCGGGTGTTCAAGGACATCCTCGCCTCGCACGCCGCGCCGCTGCCGCAGGTCCCGGCCGAGAGCCAGTTCGAGACCGCCGTCGGGACCGCGATGAAGGAGCTGTTCGCCGACGCGGCGGCGGGCCGCCCGGTCACCGACGAGAAGATCAAGGCCAAGCTCGAGGCGGCCCAGCAGCAGATGGCCAAGTGACCGGCGCATGACCTCCGCCAACGTCTCGTCCGGCACGGCCCGCGAGGGCCGTGCCGTGGGGGGCCGGCACGGGCGCCCCGGCGGCCCGGGCGGGGAGCGGCCGGCGGGCCGCCCCCGCCGGCCGCGCGGCCGGTTCCGGCTCCCGCCCCGCCTGCTGCCCTACCTGCTGCTCGCCCCCGCCGCGGTCGCCGAGCTGATCGTGCACGTCGTGCCGATCGCGGTCGGCGTCTGGATGAGCTTCCGCGAGCTCACGCTCTTCTACATCCGCGACTGGGCGAAGGCGCCCGGCAAGGGCCTCGGCAACTACCGGGTCGCCGTCGACTTCGACGCCGCCATCGGAAAGGACCTGCTGACCTCGTTCCTGGTCACGGTCGGCGTCACGGTGCTGGCCGTCGGGCTGTCGTGGCTGCTCGGGACGGCCGCCGCGATCCTCATGCAGGAGCGGTTCCGCGGACGCGGGCTGCTGCGCGCCGCCTTCCTCGTCCCGTACGCGCTGCCGGTCTACGCGGCCGTGATGACGTGGGGATTCCTGTTCCAGCGCGACACCGGCATGGTGAACCACGTGCTGGCCGACCAGCTGCACCTCACCGGCGGCGACCGCCCGTTCTGGCTGATCGGTGACAACAGCTTCTGGGCGCTGGTCACCGTCATCGTGTGGCGGTCGTGGCCGTTCGCGTTCCTGGTGCTGATGGCCGGGCTGCAGAACGTCCCGCGCGACCTGTACGAGGCGTCCGCGCTGGACGGCGCGGGGATCTGGCGGCAGATCCGGCACATCACGCTGCCCGCGCTGCGCCCCATCAACCAGGTGCTCGTCCTCGTGCTGTTCCTGTGGACGTTCAACGACTTCAACACGCCGTTCGTGCTGTTCGGGAAGGCGCCGTCCGCCGGCGGCGACCTGATCTCGCTGCACATCTACCGGGCGTCGTTCCTCACCTGGAACTTCGGCACCGGATCGGCGATGTCGGTCCTGCTCCTGCTGTTCCTGCTGGTGGTCACGGCGGTGTACCTGATCGCCACGTCGCGACGGAGGTCCGCCCGTGCATGACACCGCGACCACCGCCCCTGCGAAGAGGCACGCCAAGAGGCGCCGTGCGCCGACCGACCCGCCGGCCTCGTTCCGCTGGACGCGCCGGATCGTGCTGACGCTGCTGGCGGTGTTCACGCTCGTCCCGGTCTACGCGATGATCAGCTCGTCGCTGAAGCCGCTGAAGGACGTGCGGGGCGCCTTCCACTGGATCCCCACCGAGCCGACCTTCCGTCCCTATGTCGACATGTGGTCGACGGTGCCGCTGGCCCGCTACTTCACCAACAGCCTCATCGTCGCCGGCGGCGCCACCGCGGCCTCGGTCGTCATCGCGATCGGCGCCGCGTACGCGGTGAGCCGGTACCGGTTCGCCGGCCGCCGGGTGTTCACCGTGACGGTGCTGTCCACGCAGATGTTCCCGGGGATCCTGTTCCTGCTCCCGCTGTTCCTGATCTTCGTCAACGTCGGGAACGCCACCGGGCTCGCGCTGTACGGCAGCCGGGGCGCGCTGATCCTCACCTACCTGACGTTCTCGCTGCCGTTCTCGATCTGGATGCTGGTCGGCTACTTCGAGTCGATCCCGCGCGAGCTGGACGAGGCGGCGCGGGTGGACGGCTGCGGCCCGGTCGGCGCGCTGCTGCGCGTGATCGTCCCGGCGTCGCTGCCCGGCATCGTCGCGGTCACCGTCTACGCGTTCATGACCGCGTGGGGCGAGGTGCTGTTCGCCTCGGTGATGACCAACGACCAGACCCGGACGCTGTCGATCGGCCTGCAGGGCTACTCGACGCAGCACGAGGTCTACTGGAACCAGGTGATGGCCGCCTCCCTCGTGGTGAGCATTCCGGTCGTCGCCGGGTTCCTGCTGCTGCAGCGCTTCCTGGTGACCGGCCTGACCGCCGGCGCCGTCAAGTGACCGTCCCGCCCGCCACGCCCCGCCTCACCACCGCGCCCCGCCTCACCACGGCGCCACGTTTCACCACCGCGCTTCACTTCACCATCGAGGGAGACCTGTGCCCATCGACGACCTGACCGCGTTCGGCCCCGACTTCGCGTGGGGCGCGGCGACCTCCGCCTACCAGGTCGAGGGCGCCGCCCGCGAGGACGGCCGCGCGCCGTCCATCTGGGACGAGTTCTGCCGCGTCCCGGGCGCGGTCGCCGCCGGCGACACCGGCGACGTCGCCTGCGACCACTACCACCGCTGGCGCGAGGACGTCGCGCTGATGTCGGCGCTCGGGCTCGGCGCCTACCGGTTCTCGATCGCCTGGCCGCGCGTCCTGCCGGACGGGGACGGCACGGTTAACCCGGCCGGCCTCGCCTTCTACGACCGGCTCGTGGACGGCCTGCTGGAGGCCGGGATCGACCCGCATCCGACGCTGTACCACTGGGACCTCCCGCAGGCGCTGCAGGACCGCGGCGGCTGGCCGTCCCGCGACACCGCCGAGCGGTTCGCCGAGTACGCCTCGGTGGTCGCCGGTGCGCTCGGCGACCGGGTGACGTCGTGGGCGACGCTGAACGAGCCGGTCTGCGCAGCGTGGCTCGGGCACCTGCGGGGCGTGATGGCCCCCGGGGTCGCCGACGTCCGGCAGGCCGTGCCCGCCTCCTACCACCTGATGCTCGCGCACGGCCTCGGCGTCCAGGCGATCCGCGCCGCGGCGCCCGGCGCGCGCGTCGGCGTCGTCAACCTGCTCACCGACTGCGAACCCGGCAGCGACCGGGACGAGGACGTGGCGGCGGCGCGCCGCGAGGACGGCCACCACAACCGCTGGTGGCTCGACCCGATCCACGGGCGCGGCCTGCCCGCCGACATGATCGAGGTGTACGGGGTCGAGCCGCCGGTGCGGCCCGGCGACCTGGAGACGATCGCGGCGCCGCTGGACTGGCTCGGCGTGAACTACTACCGCCGCTCGGTCAACGTCGCCGACCCCGGCGGCCCCCCGCCGCACGCGCGGCAGATCACCCCGGCCGGGACGCCGCGCACCGGGATGGACTGGGAGATCCACCCGGACCGGCTGGAGGAGATCCTCGTCCGGGTCACCGAGGAGTACGCGCCGCGCAGCGTGATGGTCACCGAGAACGGCTCGGCGTACACCGACACCGTGACCGACGAGGGCGCTGTCCACGACCCCGAGCGCGCCGCGTACCTGGAGGGGCACCTGGCGGCGTGCGCGGCGGCGATCCGGCGGGGCGTCCCGCTGGAGGGCTACTTCGCCTGGTCGCTGCTGGACAACTTCGAATGGGCGTACGGGTACGCGCAGCGCTTCGGGCTCGTCCACGTCGACTTCGGAACCCAGAAGCGGACCGTCAAGGACAGCGGGCACCGCTACGCCGAGATCATCCGCGCGCACCGCGGGCTGTCCGCCGGGGCGGTCGCGAGCGGCCGCTGACCGTCCGGGCCGGGGTCCTTCGCCGCATGGGGGCCCCGGCCCGGGCCGCCCGTCCCGCCCGCCTACAGTGAGGCTCCACCGGGCCCGCGACGGGCGGGCGCGAGGGTGAGGAGGAGCCGGGTGGGCGGGATCCTTGTGGCCAACCGTGGTGAGATCGCGCTGCGGATCGTCCGGGCGGCGGCGGAGCTGGGACTGCGGACGGCCGCCGTGCACACCCGCGACGACGCCGGCTCCCCGCACACCCGCCGCGCCGACGACGTCCGGGCACTGCCCGGCGAGGGCGTCGCCGGCTACCTCGACGCGGACGCGCTGATCGCCGCCGCCAAGGACGCGGGCGCCACCGCCGTGCACCCCGGCTACGGCTTCCTGAGCGAGAACGCCGCGTTCGCCGCGCGGTGCGCCGCCGCCGGGCTGACGTTCGTCGGCCCGCGCCCGGAACTGCTGGAACTGTTCGGCGACAAGACCCGCTCCCGCGCCCTGGCCCGCGAGGCCGGCGTCCCGGTGACGCCCGGCACGCCCGGGCCGGTGACGCTCGCCGAGGCGGAGGCGTTCGCGCGCGAGCACGGCCCGGTGATGCTGAAGGCGCTCGCGGGCGGCGGCGGACGCGGCATGCGCGTCGTCGGCGACCCCGGCGAGATGGCGGAGGCGTACGAGCGGTGCCGCTCCGAGGCGCTCGCCTCGTTCGGCAACGGCGACCTCTATGCCGAGAAGCACGTGCCGCGCGCCCGCCACATCGAGGTGCAGATCGCCGGCGACGGTTCCGGCGCCGTCACCCACCTGTGGGAACGCGACTGCAGCGTGCAGCGGCGGCACCAGAAGCTCATCGAGATCGCCCCGGCGCCGGCGCTGCCGCAGGGCGTGCGGGACGCGCTGCTGGACGCGGCGGTCCGCATGGCCGCGCGGGTCCGCTACGCGAGCCTCGGCACGTTCGAGTTCCTCGTCTCCGGTGACGAGTTCTGGTTCCTGGAGGCCAACCCGCGCCTCCAGGTCGAGCACACCGTCACCGAGGAGATCACCGGCGTCGACCTGGTGAAGGCCCAGATCCGCCTCGCGCTTGGGGAGGACCTGGCGGGCGTCGGGCTTTCCGGGCCGCCGCCCGCGTCCGGCTGCGCCGTCCAGGTCCGCGTCAACACCGAGACGATCGGCGCGGACGGCTCCCCGCATCCGCACGCCGGGACGCTCACCGCGTTCGCGCCGCCCACCGGGCCCGGCGTCCGCGTCGACACCTACGGGCAAATGGGCTATCGCACCAGCCCCCGCTACGACCCGCTGCTGGCGAAGGTCATCGCCCGCGCCGAGGACCTCGCGTCGGCCGCCGCCCGCGCGCACGGCGCGCTCGGCGAGTTCGAGATCGCGGGCGTCGCGACGAGCATCCCGCTGCTGCAAAGCATCCTGCGGCACCCCGACTTCACCGCCGGCGGCGTCCCGACCTCCTTCGTCGCCGACCACCTGCCCGAACTGCTGCGCGGCGAGCACCACCGCTTCTACACGCCGTCGACCGACGAGACGGCCGCGCCCGAGCAGGCCGTGCCCGACGCGCCGCCCGGCACGGTCGCCGTGGCAGCGCCCATGCAGGGGACGGTGGTGAGCGTCGAGGCCGCCGAAGGTGACCTCGTCCGCGCGGGGGCGCCGGTGCTGATCCTCGAGGCGATGAAGATGGAGCACGTCGTGCGGGCGGGGGAGGCGGGCGTCGTCCGCGCGGTCGCCGCCGCGCCCGGCGACACCGTGACCGAGGGCGCGCCGCTGCTCTTCCTCGAACCCGCCGAGGTGGACGGCGACCACGCCGACGACGAGGCCGAGGCCGACCTGGACGAGATCCGCGCCGACCTCGCCGAGACCGTCCGGCGCCACGAGATCGGGCTGGACGCGGCCCGTCCCGAGGCGGTCGCCAAGCGGCACGCGCGCGGCCATCGCACCGCCCGCGAGAACATCGAGGACCTCTGTGACCCCGGCACGTTCGTGGAGTACGGCGCGCTCGCCATCGCCGCGCAGCGGCAGCGCCGCTCCCTGGACGACCTGATCGAGCGCACGCCCGCCGACGGCATGGTCTGCGGCCTCGGCGACGTCAACGGCGGCCAGGCCGTCGTGATGTCCTACGACTACATGGTGCTGGCCGGGACGCAGGGCCACCAGAACCACCGCAAGACCGACCGGATGCTCGACATCGCGCACCGCCGCCGCCTGCCGGTCGTCCTGTTCGCCGAAGGCGGCGGCGGACGGCCCGGCGACACCGACACCTCGATGGTGTCCGGCCTCGACGTCACCACCTTCCACGCCATGGGCCGGCTGAGCGGCGCCGTCCCGTCCGTCGGGATTGCGTCCGGGCGCTGCTTCGCGGGGAACGCGGCCCTGCTCGGCTGCTGCGACGTCATCATCGCGACCCGGGACGCCAACATCGGGATGGGCGGCCCGGCGATGATCGAGGGCGGCGGGCTCGGCGTGTTCGCCCCCGAGGAGATCGGCCCCATCGCCGACCAGGAGCCGAACGGCGTCGTCGACATCGCGGTCGAGGACGAGGCGGAGGCCGTCGACGCCGCGCGCCGCTACCTGTCCTACTTCCAGGGCCCGGCGGACGACTGGTCCTGCGACGACCAGCGGATCCTGCGGCACGTGATCCCGGAGAACCGGCTGCGCGCCTACGACGTCCGCCGGGTCATCGGGCACCTGGTCGACACCGGATCGGTGCTGGAGCTGCGCCGCGCCTTCGGTGTCGGGGTCATCACCGCGCTGGTGCGGATCGAGGGTCGCCCGATGGGCCTGATCGCCAACAACCCGGCGCACCTCGGCGGCGCCATCGACCGCGACGCCGCCGACAAGGCCGCCCGTTTCCTGCAGCTGTGCGACGCGCACGGCCTGCCCGTCGTGTCGCTGTGCGACACCCCCGGGTTCATGGTCGGCCCGGATGCCGAGCGGACCGCGACCGTCCGGCACTTCAGCAGGCTGTTCGTCATCGGCGCGAACCTGCGCGTCCCGCTCGTCACCGTGGTGCTCCGCAAGGGCTACGGGCTCGGCGCGCAGGCGATGGCGGGCGGCGGGTTCAAGGCGCCGCTCGCGACCGTCGCGTGGCCGACCGGCGAGATCGGCGGCATGGGCCTGGAGGGCGCCGTCCGGCTCGGCTTCCGCAAGGAGCTGGCCGCGGCCGAGGACCCGAAGGCGCTGTTCGAGACGATGGTCGCCGCCGCCTATGAGCACGGCAAGGCGCTCAACGCCGCCACCGTCTTCGAGCTGGACGACGTCATCGACCCGGCCGGCACCCGCCGCCTCGTCACGACGGCGTTCGCGTCCGCACCGCCCGTCGGGGACCGGCCGCGGCGCTGGGTCGACACGTGGTGACCGGGCCCGGCTCGCCGAGGTAGGCGGCCCGGACGCGCGGGTCGGCGCGGACCTCGGCGGGCGGGCCGGCAGCGATCACCCGTCCGCCGTGCAGCACGTGCAGGACGTCGCACACCCCGAGCACCGGCTCCAGATCGTGCCCGGCGACGAGGACCGCGACGCCCTCGGCGGCGAGGTCGCGCAGCAGCACCTCCAGCGCCCGCGCCCTGCGGTCCGGCAGGCCCGCCCACGGCTCGTCCAGCAGCAGGACGGCGGGCTCGGCGGCCAGCGCCCTCGCCAGGCCCGCCAGCCGCGCGACGCCGGGCGGCACCTCCCGCGCCGGACGGTCGGCGAACTCGGCGATGCCGTCCCGGGCCAGCAGCTCGCCGACGCGGGCGCCCGCGTCCCGTTGGGCCTCCCGGCGCCGCGTCCACCGGTCCCGCACCGTGCGCCCGCCGTGGTCGCGCTCGGCCGCGTGCCTGCGCGCCGCGTCCCGGACGCTCTCGCCGACCGTCCGCGACCGGCAGCGCTCCGGCTCCTGGAACGTGCGGGCGATGCCCCGCCGGGCCCGTTCCCGCGCGGCGCTGCCGGTCAGGTCGGCGTCGTCCAGATGGACGGTGCCCGCCGCGGGCCGGCGCAGTCCGGTGATCACGTCGCACAGCGTCGTCTTGCCCGCGCCGTCCGGTCCGATCAGCCCGGTGACCGTGCCGGGCGGCACCGTCAGCGCGGCGCCGCGGACGGCGGTCACGCCGCGGATCCGCACCGTGACGTCCGCGACCCGCAGTCCCTGAGCGGTCGACATCGGCGCCTCCCGGCCGGTCCGGAGCCCGGCGGCCCGCACCGGCGGCCCTCGTGTGATGTGGATCACTAGTGGATCATCACCCTACTGAGCCGTGCGCGCGGAAGGCAACGGGCGGAGTGGAGGACGCGGAGGGGTGACGCCCGTCAGGAGGTCCCGGTGTCGACGGCCCGGAGCCGGTCGCGCGTCCACTCCTTGACGCCCGCGATGAACCCCTCGACGTCGGCGGCCTTGCCGGACGCCATCTCGGCGAACCAGTCCGGCACGTACCGCTCGAACCGCCCGTTCCCGATGAGCTCCAGCACCGCCGCCGCGACCTCCTGCGGCGGAAGCGCGTCGGACAGGTCGCTGAGCGGGGGCTCGTTGCCCGGCAGGGAGAACAGGTCCGTGTCGACCAGCGCCGGCTGGACGATGTGCGCCCGCACGCCCGTCCCGTCCAGATCGACGGCCATGCTCTCCCAGAACGCGGTCAGCGCCGCCTTGGACGCGCCGTACGCGGCCTCGTGCGGCGGGCCGAGCCGCGCCGCCACCGAGCCGACCGCGACCACGTGCCCGTGCCCGCGCGCGATCATCCCGGGCAGCAGCGCGAGCGTCAGCCGCACCGGCGACAGGTAGTTCAGCCGCATCACGTCGTCGTTCTCATTGGGCGGCATGTCCTGGACGCGGCGCCGCTTCGGCATCGCCGCGTTGTTGACCAGGACGTCCACGCCGCCGAACTCCGCCTCCACGGCCGCCGCGAGGCTGGCGATCCCGTCCAGGTCCGCCAGGTCGGCGACCCACATCGCCGAATTGGGGGAGTGCTCGCGGCACCGCGCGAGCGTCTTCTCCAGAAGCTCCTCGCGCCGCGCCACCAGCCCGACCCGCGCGCCCGCGGCGGCGAGCGCCTCCGCGACGACCGCGCCGATGCCGGACGACGCGCCCGTGACCAACGCCGACTTTCCCGTCAGACTCACCATGCCGCCAACGTCACACACGCCCGCGCCGCGCGGCAAGGCGCACCGCCGCCACGGCGGCGATGGGGGCGCGGCGCGGGCGCGTGTTCGGTCGGCGGCGCCTTAGATCCAGCCCTCCAGCGATGCCATGAAGCCGTCGAGGTCGTCGCGGTGCACGCAGTGCCCGGTGCCCTCGACCTGGGCCACCGTGAAGCCCTTGGCGCGCAGGTCGGCGGCGAGGTCGTCCGGCACCAGCCGCCGGTCGCCGGCGCCCTGCACCAGCGACGGCACCACCGGACGCTCCGGGATCATGTCGACGGCCTCGCCCAGCCACCCGGCCGCCCGGACGTCCCATCGCGCGTAGCCGTCGAGTTCGGCGGCGATGTCCTCGTCCGCCCATTTGGGGGCCATCTTCCGCACCTGTTCCGCCGTCGCCACCTTGGTGAACGCCGCGAACTCCGCCAGCTGCGCCGGGCGCGCGTCACCGCCGATCCTCCAGGCCGGGTCGCTGTAGACGGCCCGGCCAGGGCGAAGCTCCGCCGCGACGAGGGAGAGCGACAGCGCGCCGAGGGAGTGGCCGATGGCGACGTCCGCGCCGGCGGGCAGCGAGTCCACCAGGTCGGCGGCGAACAGTTCGGGGGTGTACTCCGCGGTGTGCGGGCTCTCGCCGTGGCCGCGCAGGTCCGGCATGAGGACCCGGTAGCCGCGCGCGGCGAGCAGCGGCGCGACCCGGCACCAGGTGCCGGCCGAGGCCATGATGCCGTGGATCAGCACGGCCGTCCTGTCGCCGCCGCCGGTCTCGTGGACCTTCAGTTTCACGGGGGGTCTCCTCCCAGGTGGGGTTCAGCGGACGCTCTTGACCGGCAGGACCGAGAGCGCCGCCGCGACGGCGAGCACTGCCGCGACGATGTAGAGGGCGGGGTAACCGCCGGGCGTACTGATGATCGCGGACGCGACGAACGGCGCGATGATCTGGGGTCCGGCGTTGGCGATGTTGAGCACGCCCATGTCGCGGGCGGCGTCCTCGCCGCGCGGCAGCACGAGCGTGACCATCGCGGTGTCGACGGCCATGTACACGCCGAAGAACAGGCCGTCGACCGCCATGAAGACGACCATGGTCGTCCAGTGCGGGGAGAGCAGGGGCATCAGCAGCGCCGCCGCCATCCCGGCGCTGGCGACGAAGACGAACGCCTTGCGCCGGTCCAGCCGGTCCGACAGCGGCCCGCCGACGACCGTGGTCACCACCGAGGTCACCGCGCCGATGAGGGTCAGCAGGGCGACGCCGTCCGCGCCCTTCATCCCGTGCGGCAGCCCGATGTGGTCCTCGAGCATGTACAGCAGGTAACCGGTGACGCAGAAGTAGGACAGGATCATCAGCGCGCGCCCGGCGAACACCCACATGAAGTCGCGCACGCGCAGCGCGGACAGGAACGAGGCGAGGTCCTGCCGCAGCGAGGAGGCCCGCCGCGCGGCGCGCGCGGGCAGTTCGTCCGGGCGGGGGTCGTGGGTCAGCGTCACCAGCAGGACCGCCGCCGCGACCAGCAGGAGGCCCAGCGTCGTGTACCCCCACGCGATCGCGTGCGTGAACCGCCCGGCCACGACGATGCCGACGAGCAGGCCGAGGGTGGTGCCCGCGCCCGCCATCGCCGACGCGGTGCCGCGCCGCTCGGCCGGCACGCGGTCGGGGACGATCGCGGTGAGTGCCGCCTGGTAGACGTTGCCCATCCCCTGGAGCAGGCACCAGCCGACCACCAGCAGCGCGATCGTGGTCATGTTCCCGAGCACGACCGCGAACACCAGCGCGAGCAGCGCGCCGCCGAGCAGGAACGGGTTCCGGCGGCCGAAGCGGGAGCGGCTGCGGTCCGACAGGGCGCCGCCGATCGGGTTGAGCAGCGTCGCGAACGCCGCCCCGACGCCGGTGACGAGGCCGAGGAGCGCGACCTTGTGCGCCTTGTCGATGTGCTCGACCTGGGTCGGCAGCAGGATGCTCGCCACGCCGCCGTAGAGGGAGAACAGCACGAGGTTGCCGGTCAGCAGCAGCGGCATCAGCCCCCGCCGGGCCTGCGCGGTGCCGGCCCGCGCGCCGGCCGGCGGCGCGGGGGCCGCGCCGGTCCCGGCGCTCACCGGATGGTCCCGTTCACTGCCGCTGCGCGGCGGTCGGTGGGGCTCATGGGGGGCTCCTCGGGGATCGGTGACGCGAGTCACTTATACGTATAAATTCTGTATAGCACTCCTCTCCGGGCGACGGTCAAGTGCGGGATGCGCGAGACTGCGGGCATGGCGACCGACACCGGCGACCCGGCCCCCTCGGGACGCCCGGCCACCAGCGTGGACGTCGCCCGCCTGGCCGGGGTCTCGCAGGCGACGGTGTCGTACGTGCTGAACGACGCCCCGGGCGTCACGATCAGCGAGGCGACCCGGGCGCGGGTACGCGCCGCCGCCGAGGAGCTCGGGTACGCGCCGGACGCCTCGGCGCGCACGCTGCGCACCGGCCGCAGCGACATCGTGCTGATGCCGCTGCCCGCCACCCCGATGGGCGCGCTGGTCCTGAGCCTGCTGAATGAGCTCGTCGAGCGGCTGCGCGAGCACCGGCTCACGCTCGCCCTCTACGGGGACGCGCGGTCGCGCGGCGTCGCCGCCGCCCGCGACTGGATGCGCTGGCGGCCGGCCGCCGTGCTGGTGGAGACCGACCGGCTCACCGCCGCGTCCGTGCGCCGGCTGCACGACGGCGGATGCGCCACGGTCATCGGGTTCGGCCCGGCGCCCTCACCCCTCGTCCCGACCATGGTCATCGACGATGGCGCCATCGGCGCGTGCGCCGCCGGCCACCTGCTCGGCCGGGGCCGCCGGGATCTCGCGGCGATCGTGCCCGCCGAACCGGGGCTGGACGCCTACGGCGCGCGCCGCCTCGCGGGCGTGACGGCGGCGGCGGAACGGGCGGGCGCGGTCGCACGGCGCGTGGACCTGCCCTTCGACGAGGACGCCGCCGCCTGGCTCGCCGCGGACTGGGCGACCGGAACCGGACGCCCGGACGGCGTCTTCGCCTACAACGACGAGTACGCGATGCTGCTGGTGCGCGCCCTGCAGGACGCCGGTCTCGACGTGCCCCGCGACGTCGCGGTCGTCGGCGCCGACGACCTGCCGCTCGGCCGGTTCCTGCGGCCCCGGCTCAGTACCGTCCGGGTCGCGGGCGACGTCACGGCCGCGGGCCTCGCCGGGCGGCTGGCCCGCATGGTGGCCGAGCGGGACCGCGACCCCGCCGTCACCGTCTCGCTCACCCGCGTCGAAATGGTGCCGCGCGAGTCGTCCTGAGGCCGGTAAGGTGGTGGGTTTCGCCGCCCCGCATCCACCACCTCACCGCAGGAGGTCCGCAGGCATGCCCGCCGAGCCGTCGACCCTCGCCGCCGAGCGCGCCCACCTGGCCGAGTCCCGCGCCGCGCTGCGCCGGATGCGCGAGCACGCGGAATCGCTGTCCGCGGACGTCGCGGCGGACTGGGTGTCCAAGCAGTTCCTGGAGTCGCTGCTCGACCAGCGGGTCGCCGCGCTCGCCGACCACCCCGGCACCCCGCTGTTCTTCGGGCGGATGGACCGCGACGGCGAGGGCGGCCCCGACCTGCCCGCCGTCATGTACGTGGGGCGGCGGCACGTCCACGACGGCGACGAGGGCCGTCCGCTGGTACTGGACTGGCGCGCCCCGGTGTCGCGGGCGTTCTACCAGGCGGGCCCGGCCGACCCGATGGGCTGGCGGCTGCGGCGCCGCTTCGGCTTCCAGGGCGGCGAGCTGACCGCCTTCGAAGACGAGCCGCTGGACGCCGGCGCGGAGCTCGGCCCGTCCCGCATCCTGACCGAGGAGATCGAGCGGCCCCGCACCGGCCCGATGCGCGACATCGTCGCCACCATCCAGCCGGACCAGGACGTGATCGTCCGCGCCGACCTGCCGCGCACCGTCTGCGTGCAGGGCGCCCCCGGCACCGGGAAGACCGCGGTCGGCCTGCACCGCGCCGCCTACCTGCTGTTCACCCACCGCGAGCGGCTCTCGCGGTCGGGCGTGCTGATCGTCGGGCCTAACCGCGCGTTCCTCGCCTACATCTCGGCGGTGCTGCCCGCGCTCGGCGAGGTGCGCGTCGAGCAGGCCACCATCGACGACCTGCTCGGCGAGCCGCTGGGGGAGGAGCCGGCGGCGGTGTCGGCCGCCAAGGGCGAGGCGCGGATGGCGGACGTGCTGCGCAGGGCGCTGTGGCTGCACGTCAGCAAGCCGGAGGAGGGCCTCGTGGTCACGCGCGGCGTCGCCCGGTACCGGCTCGCCGACTACGAGGTGCGGGAGATCGCCGCCGCGCTGCGCGGCACCACCCGCTACGGCAGCGGCCGCGCCGCGTTCGCGCAGCGGCTCGCCCACCAGATCCTCGTCCGGATGGAGCAGCGCGGCGAGGCCCCCGACGACCGCGTCCAGGACCAGGTGGCGCGCAGCAAGCCGGTCAAGCAGCTGCTCGACCGAGTCTGGCCGAAGGTCACGCCTGAACAGGTCCTCTACCGTCTGCTGGCGGACGCCGAATTCCTGCGCGCCGCCGCCAAGGGCGTCCTCGACGAGGACGAGCAGGCCGCGCTGCTGTGGGCCAAGCCCGCCCGCTCGCACCGCTCGGTGAAGTGGACCGCCGCCGACCGCGCGCTGCTGGACGAGCTGAACGACCTCATGGAGCGCACCGCCTCGCTCGGCCACCTGGTCGTGGACGAGGCGCAGGACCTGTCCGCGATGCAGCTGCGCGCGCTCGGCCGCCGCTGCGGGACGGGCTCGGCGACGGTCCTCGGCGACCTCGCCCAGGGCACGACGGCCTGGTCAGCGCGTTCCTGGAAGGAGGTCCTGACCCATCTCGGGCAGGACGGGGAGGTCACCGAGCTGACCCTCGGCTTCCGCGTCCCCGGGACCGTGCTCGACTACGCCGCCCGGCTCCTGCCGCACGTCGCGCCGGAACTGGAGAGGCCGCGATCGCTGCGGGCCGGCGCCGGCGCGCTGGACGTGCGGCGCGTGGCCGACGTCGTGGCGGCGGCGGTCGAGGCCGCGCGCGACGCGCTCGCCCGGCCCGGCTCGGTCGGTCTGATCGTGCCGGACGCGCAGGCCGCCGCGCACGCCGCGGCGCTGGACGGGGCGGGGCTCGACGCCGCGCTGCTCGGCCCGGAGTCCGACGGCACCGCGCGGCTGCTGGTCATCCCGGCGACGCTGGCGAAGGGACTGGAGTACGACCACGTGATCGTGGCCGAGCCCGCCGCGATCGCCGCCGCGGAGGCGCGCGGCCTGGCCCGGCTGTACGTGGTGCTGACCCGCGCGGTGACCTCACTGACCGTCCTGCACCGCGACGACCTGCCCGCCGAGCTGGCGTCCTGACCGACCCTGATCTTCTGCAGGAGGCCCGTATGTTCACCGAGACCGTCGACCTGCCCGCCGCCCCGCCGTTCGACCTGGGCGCCGCGCTGCGCTTCATGGGCGTATTCGGGCCGACCGCCGGTGAGCAGTCGGTCGACGGCGGGACGCTGACCAAGGCGCTACGTGCGGCCGGCCGCACGGTCGCCGCGCGGGTCGTCCAGGCGGGGGACGGTGTGCGCGCGACCCTCCACGCCGCCGAGCCGCTCACCGAGGACGTCGTCCGCGCCGCCGCCGACCGGATCTCCTTCCACCTCAGCCTGGACGACGACCTCACCGGCTTCTACGCCATCGGGCGGAAGGATCCCGGCTTCGCGCCCGTCCTCGAGCGCCTGCACGGCTACCACCAGGTGAAGTTCCCCACGCCGCTGGAGAACCTCGTGTGGGCGATCCTGTCGCAGCGCGCGCCCAGGGCCGTCGCGGCGCACGGCAAGCACGCGCTAAGGGACGAATTCGGCGACGGCATCACCGTGGACGGCGCCGAGTACGCGGCGTTCCCCGACATCGAGCAGCTCGCCACCCTGCCCGAGGGGCGGATCGCCGAGCTGGTCGGCAACCAGCGCAAGGGCCGCTACCTGCACGGCGCCCTGCACGCCTGGCTTGAGACGGACGAGGACTTCCTGCGCACCGGCCCGTTCGGCGAGGTGAAGGACTTCCTGCTGTCCCTGCCCGGGGTGGGCCCGTGGTCGGCGAACTTCATCCTCATCCGCGGCCTCGGCCGGATGGACGAGATGCCGCTGGAGAAGGAGCTGCGGGCCGCCGCGTCCCGTGCCTACGGAAGGCCGCTGACCGACGCGCAATTGGAGCGGATCGCCGACGGCTACGGCCCGTGGCAGGGCTACTGGGCGCACTACCTGCGCGCCGCCGCCTGATCCGCCGTGCCGCCCTGCGGCCGTAGGCCGTCGAAGGCGATCCTCAGGACGTCGTCGCTGCCGCCGGCCCGTCCGGCGGCGTAGGAGATCCCGGCCAGCAGCGCGGTGACCTCGGACGGGCCGATGTCGGCGCGGACGGCCCCGGCCCGCTGCGCGCGCTCCAGCAGGGTGCCGATCGCGGCCTTCACGTCCGGTCCCGTGCGCCCGGTGGCCTCGCGGGCGTCGACGCCCGCCTCGGCCAGCGCGTCGGTGACGGCCTGCTTCGTCGCCGCCTGCGCGACCACGCGGGCGAAGAAGCCGAAGAACGCCTCGCCGGGGTCGGCGGCCGACGCCAGGTCCCGGGCCTGCGCGGCCAGCCGCTCCAGCAGCGCGACGAGCACCGCCTCCAGCAGCGACTCCTTGGTGGGGAAGTGCCGGAAGACCGTGCCGATCCCGACACCGGCGCGGCGCGCGACCTCCTCGGTGGAGGCGGAGGTGCCCTGCGCGGCGAACACGTCCTCGGCCGCGGCCAGGACCTTCGCGCGGTTGCGCAGGGCGTCGGCGCGCAGCGGCTTCCCGGACGAGGTCGTCGTCATCGCGGCCTCCCGTTGACAAGTGGAGTGCAGACTCCATATTTTCGGATGCGGAGCGGAAACTCCGATTGTACGGGAGAGAGCCATGTCCGAGTTCGCCACCCCCCGCACCGTGTTCCAGCGGCTCATCGAGGGGGTCACCGCGCGGAGGCCCGAGGGCCTGCCGCAGCTTTACGCCGAGGACGCGGTGGTCGTGCACCCGTTCGCCCACCCCGCGTCCCGGCTGGAGGGCAGGGAAGCGCTGCGCGAGCACTTCGCGCGGCTGGAGACCCTCCCGGTGGAGATGAAGGCGCGCAACGTGGTCGTCCACGAGACCGCCGACCCCGAGGTCATCGTGGCCGAGTTCGAGTACGCGGGCCGCAACACCGAGACCGGCCGCGACTTCGTCGTGCCGAACGTCTTCGTCATGCGGATCCGGGACGGCCGCATCGTCGAGTCCCGCGACTACGCCCACCACCGGGCGTTCGAGGAGGCGATGGCGTGACCCCGCCCACGCCGCGCGCGGTGTTCGAGCAGCTGAGCGCCGGCATCTCCGCGGGCCGCTGGCACGAGCTCGCGGACCTGTACGCCGAGGACGCGGTGGTCGAGCAGCCGTTCGCCCTCCCGCCCGCGCCGCCGCGCCTGGAGGGCCGCGTGACGATCGCCGAGCACTTCCGCCGGGCCGCCGCGGGACCGCTCCATCTGCGCACCCGCGACGTCGTGGTGCACGAGACGGACGATCCCGAGGTCATCGTGGCCGAGTTCGACTACGACGGCCGCGTCGCCGCCACCGGGCACGTCTTCCGCGTCTCCAACGTCCAGGTGCTTCGCGTCCGCGACGGGCGGATCGTCGAGTCGCGCGACTACCACGACCATCGGGGCCTCGCCCGCGCGATGAACACCGCCCTCTAGGGCCGGGCGCGGTTGACCGACCGCCGCGCGGGTTCCTAGGGTGGACACGGCATACCGACCGGTTGGTATGTTCGTTCCGGTGGCCCGCCCGGCCACCCCTGCACCCCGCGCGGAGGTCCGCCCTGTGAGCACTGCACCGCCCGACGCCGACGAGCTGAGCAGGCGGGTCGGCGAGTTCCTTGCCGCCCACGACCCGTCCGCCACCGAGCCGCTGGAGTTCCTGCGCGCCCGGTTCGACGCCGGTCTCGCCTGGGTCCACTATCCCGAGGGGCTGGGCGGCCTCGGCGCCCCCCGCTCCCTGCAGCCCGCCGTCGACCGGCAGTTCGCCAAGGCCGGCGCGCCGACCAACCACCCCGAGCGCAACGGCATCGGGCTCGGCATGGCCGCGCCCACGATCCTGGCGTTCGGCACCGAGGAGCAGAAGCGCCGCTTCCTGCGCCCGCTGTGGACCGGCGAGGACCTGTGGTGCCAGCTGTTCAGCGAGCCCGGCGCCGGCTCCGACCTCGCCGCGCTCGCCACCCGCGCCGTCCGCGACGGCGACCGGTGGATCGTCAACGGCCAGAAGGTCTGGACGTCCATGGCGCACGAGGCGCGCTGGGCGATCCTCGTCACCCGCACCGACCCGGACGTGCCCAAGCACCGTGGCATGACCTACTTCGTCTGCGACATGACCGCGCCGGGCGTCGAGGTCCGGCCGCTGCGGCAGATCACCGGCGAGGCCGAGTTCAACGAGGTCTTCCTCACCGACGTCGCGATCCCCGACGAGCACCGGCTCGGCGAGGTCGGCCAGGGCTGGCAGGTCTCCACGACCACGCTGATGAACGAGCGGGTCGCGATCGGCGGCGCCGCCGCGCCCCGCGAGAGCGGGATGGTCGGCGTCGTCGCGTCCCTGTGGCGGGACCGGCCCGAGCTGCGCACGCCCGGCCTGCACGACGCCGTGGTGCGCGCCTGGGTGGAGACCGAGGCGGCCCGGCTCACCGGCGAGCGGCTGCGCCAGCAGCTCACCGCCGGGCAGCCCGGCCCGGAGGGGTCCGGCGCCAAGCTCGCCTTCGCCAAGCTCAACCAGGAGGTCTCCGGCCTGGAGCTGGAGCTGCTCGGCGACGAGGGCCTGCGCTACGACGACTGGACGATGCGCCGGCCCACCGAGGTGGACTTCACCCGCCGCTCGCCCGGCTACCGCTACCTGCGCGCCAAGGGCAACTCCATCGAAGGCGGCACGTCGGAGATCCTGCGCAACATCATCGCCGAGCGCGTCCTCGGCCTGCCCGGCGAGATCCGCGTCGACAAGGACGTGGCGTGGAAGGACCTGCTCAAGTGAGTGACCTCCTCTACACCGAGATCGAGAACGACCTGCGCGCCGGCGTCCGCGAACTGCTGGACGACAAGGCGCCCTGGACCGCGGTCCTCGAGGGCACCGAGAAGGACGAGCCCTACGACGCGGCGCTGTGGCGGGCCGTCGCCGTCCAGCTCGGCTGCGCGGGGCTGCCCGTCTCCGAGGACCTCGGCGGTGCCGGCGCCACCTGGCGCGAGACCGCCGTCGTCATGGAGGAGCTGGGCCGCGCCGTGGCGCCCGTCCCGTTCCTGACCAGCTCGGTCGTCGCGACAGCCGCGCTGCTGGCGGCGGGGGAGGGGGACCTGCTCGGCGCCCTGGCGTCCGGCGAGAAGATCGCCGTGCTGGCCGTGCCGTTCGCGACGCCGCCCGGCGACGTCGCCACGACCGTCCGGGTCATTGACGGCGCGCTCACCGGTGAGGTCGCCGGTGTCGCCGACGGACTGGCGGCCGACGTGCTGCTCGTCCCCACCGCCGACGGCCTGTACGCCGTGGACGCGGCGGACGCCGCCCGCACCGCCGTCACCTCGCTGGACATGACCCGGCGCCTGGCCGACATCGCCTTCAAGGCCGCGCCCGCGCGGCGCGTCGCCGAAGGGGCCGACGCGGTCCGGGCCGGGCTGCTGACCGGTGCGGCGATGCTGGCGTCCGAGCAGCTCGGGCTCGCCCAGCGCTGCCTGGACGACACCGTCGCCTACGTCAAGACCAGGTACCAGTTCGGCCGTCCGGTCGGCTCCTACCAGGGCCTCAAGCACCGGCTCGCCGACCTGTGGACGTCGATCACGCAGGCCCGCGCGGTCGCCCGGTACGCCGCGTCGTGTGCGGCCTCCGGAGACGCGGACCTGCCGGTCGCCGTCGCGGTCGCGCAGGCGCACTGCTCCACGATCGCGCTGAAGGCCGCCGAAGAGTGCGTGCAGATGCACGGCGGCATCGGCTTCACCTGGGAGAACTCCTCGCACCTGTTCCTCAAGCGCGCCAAGGCCGACGCGATCGCGCTCGGCACGGCCGACCGCCACCGCGCGTCCCTGGCGACCCTGGTCGATCTCCCCCCGGCCTGAGCCGCCCGTTCGCACGGCGTCCACGACCGTCCCGGCGGGTCCCTCCGCCGGGGCGGTCAGCCGGTGATCACGGCTAGGACCCGGGCGCCCTCCGGAAACGCCCCGCGCCCGGCCAGCGTGTAGACGCCGAACATCATCTTCGCCGTGTAGATCCGGTCCAGGACGAGGCCGTGCCGCTCGGCGAAGTCGCCGATGAAGCCGTCCAGGTCCGGGGACGTGCGGGCATAGCCGCCGAAATGGAAGCCGTCCTCGACGCTCCACGACCCGCGCCGCTCCCCGTACGTCTCGCGCTGGAGCCGCTCCACCTCGGCGTCCATGAACCCGCCCTTGAGCACGGAGAACCCGAGGGCCCGCGCGCGCGGCGGCAGCCCGGCGGCCAGGCCCGCCAGCGTCCCGCCCGTCCCGCACGGACAGCAGACGACGTCGAACCCCGCCGCCTCGGCGCCCAGTTCGGCGCACCCCCGGACGGCCAGGGCGTTGCTGCCGCCCTCCGGCAGCAGGTAGAAGTCGCCCCACCGCTCCCGCAGCGCGGCGATGACGTCCGGTTCGTGCTTGCGGCGGTACGTCGTCCGGTCCAGGTATGCCAGCTGCATGCCTTTGCGCTCGGCGTAGGCCAGCGACTCATTAAGCGGCAGATGCTCTTCGCCGCGCACCACCCCGATAGTGGCGAACCCGAAGAGGTCCCCGGCCGCGGCCGTCGCCCGCAGATGATTGGAGTACGCGCCGCCGAACGTGAGCAGCGTCCCGTGCTCGCGGGCGGGCCCGATGTTGTGCCGCAGCTTGCGCCACTTGTTGCCCGGAAGATCTGGATGGACGAGGTCGTCCCGTTTGAGGAACAGGCGCAGGCCGTGCCGCGCGATACGGTCGTCGTCCAACTCCACGACCGGCGAGGGCGCGGCCCCGGGCGTCATTTGGGCGCGGGCAGGCCGAGTTCGTCCCGCAGCGTCCGCTGCACGGCCTCGATCCCGGGCCGGGCGTCGACCGTCACCACATACTCCTTACGGCCGAACAGCTCCAGGATCGGGGCGGTCTTCTCCCGGTAGAGCCGGAGCCGTTCCGCCACCGCCTCCTCGGTGTCGTCCTCGCGCGCGACCAGTTCGCCGCCGCACACGTCGCAGCGCCCCTCCTCGGTGGGCCGGTCCGCGATCAGGTTGTAGTCCATCCCGCACTGCGAGCACAGCCGGCGCGCCAGCACCCGCCGCCGCACCTCCGAGTCCGGCATGTCGAGGTGGATCACGCCGTCGATGTCGTAGCTCTCCAGGAAGAACTCGGCCTGCCGGCGGCTGCGCGGGAACCCGTCGATGATGAACCCGTAGTTCCAGTCGTGCTGGTCGAGCCGTTCGCGGACGACGCCCTCCACCAGGTCGTCGCCGACCAGATCGCCCGCGGCCATGGCGCGCCGGACCTGCGCGCCGAGCTTGGTGTGGTTCTGCACATGCCAGCGGAAGATGTCGCCGACGCCGATGTGCACCAGGTCGAGGTCGCGCGCGAGCAGGAGCGACTGCGTCCCCTTCCCGCTGCCCTGGGGCCCGAGGATCACGTACTTGCGCATGCCCGCAGCCTACGCAGCGCGGCCCGTGCGGCCGCCCCGCGGGTCAGCGCGCGAGCCGCAGCGCACGGCCCAGCCACCGGAACCGCGAGCGGTCGGGCACGTGCTCGGGCTCGTCGCGGACCGTCATGCAGTCCGGCAGCGCCCCGAACGACGGCGGGCGCACGCACACCAGCGTCGCCCGCGCCCGGCGCGCGCAGTGCAGCCGCACCGACGGCCGCAGCAGCCGCGAGAACAGGCCGCGCGTGCCGTTGCCGACGACGAGGATGTCGTCCTCGCCCGCCAGCCGGACCAGCGTCGCGCCCGGCTCCCCGACCAGGGCCAGCGCCGTCATCTCCACGCCCTCGGGAGGCCCGCCGCAGACCTCGTCCAGCAACCGGGCGACCAGCTCGGCGCCCGACCCGCGCAGCGCGTCGGTGATGCCGCAGCCGAGCTGGCCCGCCGCCGAGACGTGCGGCGGCAGCGGAGCCGAGTGGGCGACCAGCAGCGGCAGCCGGCGCAGCCGCGCCTCACCGATCGCCCAGGAGAGTGCGCACCGTGCCCCCGCGGAGTCGTCGACCCCCACGACGACGCGCGGGCCGCCCTCCGGTCTCGCGATCACGGTCCCTCCTGAAGGCAACGGACTGATGTGCACTCTAGGGTGCAGGCATACCCGTTCCGACGGAAGTGTTTCCGCTTCAGGAAAGTGGAGTTTCCGCAATCGCCGGCGGCCGGTCACCGGCGGGCCACTCGCCGCGGCCCCCGGCCGGCCGGGTTCCGAACCCGGCGAGGACCGACTCCAGCAGCGGCAGGGCCGCCCCCGCCCGCTTCGCGCGGATCACCAGGTCCCAGGCGGGTTCGAATTTCTTCCAGCCGCCCGCGTACGCGGCGTGCCGCGCCTTGCCCCGGAGGGTGGGCTTGGACGCGGCGCCCCGCATGATGTTGCTCCAGCGGTAGAAGTCGCGGTAGGCGCGCCAGTAGCCGTCCTCCAGCTGCGTCGCGGTCATCCGGACGGGCTTGAAGACGACGGTTCGCGTGTCATAGCGGTCCCAGTCGCGGTGCAGGATCCGTCCGGCCTTCTCCATCCGGTCGTACAGCCGCGTCCCGGGATACGGCGTCATGATGTGGAATGTCGCGGTCTCGATGCCCTGGCCGACCGCCCACTCCACCGTCCGCTCGAACACGCTCGGGTCGTCCTGGTCCATGCCGAAGACGAAGCTGCCGTTCACCATCACGCCGTGGTCGTGCAGGCGCCTGATCACCTGCCCGTAGTCCCGGTCGATGTTCTGCCACTTGCGCTGCTCCTTGAGGTTGCCGGCGTTGACGGTCTCGAACCCGACGAACAGGCTGCGCAGTCCCGACGCGACGGCCTTCTCCAGCAGGCCCGGGCGCAGCACCGACTGGACCGTCCCGGCCGCCTGCCACAGCCGCCCCATGCCGCGCATCCCGTCGAACAGCGCCCCGGCGAAGCGGGCGTTGCCGAACAGGTGGTCGTCGAGGAAGTAGAGGTGCCGGCCCGGCAGCCGGTCGATCTCCGCCAGGGCCGCGTCCACCGTCTGCGTGTAGAACGACTTGCCGCCCTCGAAGAACGCCTCCTTGTAGCAGAAGTCGCAGACGTGCGGGCAGCCGCGCGAGACGACGATCGAGTTCGGCACGAGGTACCGGCGCCGGTCGATCAGGTCCCGGCGGATCGGCGGCAGCGCGGCGAGCGTCCGCTCGGACGAGTCGTAGCGCGGGGCGGGCCGTCCCGCCCGCAGGTCGGCGAGGAAGCGCGGCCAGGTGTCCTCGCCGGGCCCGCAGAAGACCGTGTCGGCGTGCGCCGCGGCCTCGTCCGGCAGCGACGTCACGTGCAGCCCGCCGAGGCACACGTGCGCGCCGCGGGCGCGGTAGTGGTCGGCCAGCTCGTACGCGCGGCGGGCCGAGGTGATGTACACCTGGATGACCACCAGGTCCGGCTCGTCGGACAGGTCCACCCGCTGGACGTGCTCGTCGGTCAGCGTCACCTCGTCGTCCGGATCGAGGTATCCCGCCAGCGTGGCGAGCCCGAGCGGCGGGAACAGCGAGTACTTGATCGGCCGGAACAACGGCGACGTCGCCTCGGTCAGTGCGGGCAGGATCATCTTCACGCGCATGCCCCCACGCTCCCGCCCAGAAGAGCACGTCCTGTGCCGCCGGTGTGGAGATCTCGTGGAGGCCCGCCGGAGGCTAGGCCACCGGGGCCCCGCTCTGCGACAGCCAGAGCCACCCGACCGCCTTGGTCTCCTTGCACGCCACCTGGACGGCCCGGTACCGCTCCTGCTCGATGTACGGGCCGCTGCAGGCCACGTCCTCGAACAACCGCTCGCCGGCGAGCAGGCCGAGGTCGGAACCGGCCAGGTCGATGGCCTCCTTGAACGCGGGCGCCTCCAGAAGCCGGAAGAGCTCGATCACCACGCGGCCGGACACGCCGTACTCGTCCCACCGGACGGAGCCGGCGGTCACCGCGATCCGCATCCGCAACCTGGCGAGCTCGCTCCGGTACAGGTTCCACTTGCGGAGCAGCGCGCCGAGATGATGCGCGAGCGGATCAAGGAGCAGGTACCCCGGAATCTCCGGCGGCAGGACCACGAGGATCCCGTCACCGCGATCCTCGGCGTGACAGGCCTGCCAGGGAATGCACGTCATGGCGAGAGCCCTCTGGAGGGTCGCGTACATCGCGCGACGCAACTCCAACTGGACCACCTCGTCCCTGCGCAACGCGCTGAACGCGACGACATCCACCGCGAGGAGGCAGGTGTGGAGCCGGGCGCTCGCCGGATGCGGCGGCGTGTGCGTCCGGTGGTCGATGAAATGCGCCCGTGTGGCGAAAGCGTCCCGTGACGCTGGAATCCGGTCACGCGCAAGACGTATCCTCATAGAGGATCGAGGCCTTTCTGGGAATGGCTGGCACGGTCTCCCCGCGGGGCTCCTGTGGCAGCAGGGGCCCCGCGGTCTCCGAAGACGCGGGCCGGTTCGCGCCGTACCCCGTCTCCGCATAGTGAATTCGCGGTCGTTCACCATTATGCGGGCATCCGCTGAGGGGCTTGTGCGGTAGGCCGATTGCCTGGCGCAAGTTTGCCCGGCGCAGATCGCAAGAAAGTTTTTATCCACCTGCCGCGACGATAAGTGGCGAACTGGTGCCACGCGCAGTGCCGGAGGGCACCCGGGTGCGTGGCGGTGTGGAACCAGGCGCAGTGACCTCCACCGGGTCCCGGCCGGTGATCGCCCGGCGGCGCGATGGTGCCGGTGAGGCTCGAGTGCGCCGAGAACCCGGTGATCCGTGCGTCCGGCCGCGCGGCGGGCGGACGGCGAGGTCCCGAATCGCAGAACGCCTTTGTCCGGCTGCATTCTGCAACCTGGTGCAATCGGGGCTGGCAAACTGCTACATCGCTGATTTAATGGAGGCACCCAGAGGACGGCGAACAGTGAGGTTCCGGTCTGCAGGGAGAGTCAAATAGGATCTTTGCCGGGCTAGTAAGGGGCTGGCATGGGCATGCCCTTCAAACCTGGGCCAGCGGTCCAGCGTGCGATCCTGACCAGCGAACTGCAGCGGCTCCGACAGGAGAACGGAGCCACACAGGAGCACGTGGCGGGCGCGCTCGACTGGTCGACCTCGAAGCTGATCCGCATCGAGGGCGGGACGGTCGGGGTCTCCACCACCGATCTGCACGCCCTGTTGCGCTACTACGGAATCAGGGACGGCGACCCGCAGATCGAGAAGCTGACCGAAATCGCGCGAGACGCCCGCCAGCGTGGCTGGTGGGCGCTCTACAAGCACGAACTCGACCCCGAGTACCTCAAGTACGTCGGGTACGAGATGGGCGCGTCCACCATCCAGAGCTTCCAGCCACTCCTGGTCCCCGGGCTCCTGCAGACCGAGGAGTACGCCAACGCGGTCACCATCGAGCTCGTTTCCACGCAGAGCCAATGCGACATCGTCGTCGAGGTGCGGATGCAACGGCAGGAGGAGGTGTTCGGCCGGTCGGAGTCGCCGCAGGTGTCGATGGTGATGGACGAGGCCGTGCTGCGTCGGAGGGTCGGTGGCCAGGTCGATCCCGGCATCATGCCGCGTCAGTTGCGGCACATCCTCGAGATGTTGGAAAAGCCGCACGTGTCCGTGGAGGTGATCCCGTTCACCAAGGGCGCGCACTTCGGCCTGAGCGGGGAGTTCACGATTCTGAGGTTCGCCGATCCGCGGGTCAGCGACGTGCTCTACCTGGAGAAGACGGGGCTCGACGACGTGACCCTCGTGGCGCGCGATCCGCGCGTCACGGACTATCGGGCGGCGTATGAGAACCTGCGGCAGTTGGCGATGCCGCCTGAGGAGACCGTCCCGTTCATCACGGAGATCATAGACAGCATGACCTGACGGGTGCGGCGGCCGAGCCGCCGGAAGGCCGGGAGGCTCTCGGCCTGAAGGCGGAGACCCTTGGCTTCGTCTTCTCGGTGAAGCGGAGTGCTCGCACTCCTCGGATCTCTCTGATGCGCGTGGCGAGCATTGTGTTCCCTCTGGGGTGATGTGTCCCTTTTTGTGGAGGGTAAGAAAAGAGGCCCTGGGAACAAGGGCGCGGATCGGCGTGCCTGTGCTTGTCGTTACTGATACAAAGCCTTTGCCGCTGCCGCTGCCGGGTGGCGGCGATCACGGGTAGGCAATGCGCGACGGCGTTTGCCGAGTATGGACCCTTGCGGGGTCGGATGGGAGGTTCTGGTGGGGATGGCCCAGCGGTCCGGCTTCGCTTTCGGCGGTGCCGTGTTCTCCCACGCGTACGCGGCGGCGGGAGCGCCGCGCTGGCGGAAGGCGTCCGCGAGCGGGGACACCGGGTGTGTCGAGGTCGCTGGGGCGGTGGGGAACTCGGTGCTGGTGCGGGATTCCATGGACGTGCCGGGCGGGCCGGTCATTGCGATGACGCGGGCGGCTTTCGCGGGGTTGCTGGCGGATCTGCGCGGGCGCGCGGGCTGACGCGGGGGCTCTGCGGGCGGGTGAATCCGCAGGTCGGGGCGTAGGATCGTGGGATCGCATGTGTTCTGTCGGTGGGGTCGCCTACGGTCGGGGTGTACGGCGGCCGTGTGAGCGCCGCCACAGTGATGCCGCCCCAGCGAAGGTGATGACCACCATGGCGAACAGCACCACCGAAGAGACGGACCGGGACTTTCAGCAGCTGGCCGACCCGTACCGGCGGGAGCTGCTGGCGCACTGCTACCGGATGCTGGGGTCGATCCACGACGCCGAGGACCTCGTGCAGGAGACGTACCTGCGGGCGTGGCGGTCCTACGGCAACTTCGAGGGGCGCTCGTCCCTGCGGACCTGGCTCTACCGGATCGCGACGAACGTCTGCCTGACCGCGATCGACCAGCGCGGCCACCGGCCGATGCCGTCCGGGCTGGGCGCGCCCAGCGACGAGCCGGAGCGGCCCGTGGTCGCCTCGCCGGAGGTGCCGTGGCTCGAGCCCGCCCCGGACGCGGTGCTGGGCGCGGACGCCACCGACCCCGCCACCATCGTCGCGGCGCGGGAGAGCACCCGGCTGGCCTTCGTCGCCGCGCTGCAGCACCTGCCCGCCAAACAGCGGGTCGTGCTGATCCTGCGGGACGTGCTGAAGTGGAAGGCCTCCGAGGCCGCCGAGCTCCTCGGCACCTCGACCGCGGCGGTCAACAGCGCGCTCCAGCGCGCCCGGGTGCAGCTGGAGGAGGCCGCGCCGCTGCGCGACGAGCTGGTCGAGCCGACCGACCCGGCGCAGCGCGAGCTGCTCGAACGGTACGCGCGGGCGTTCGACGCCGCCGACGTGGAGGCGCTGCTGGACCTGTTCCGCAAGGACGCGGTCTGGGAGATGCCGCCGTTCCCGCAGTGGTTCGTCGGCGCCGAGGCCATCGTGCGGCTCATCAGGGCGCAGTGCGGCCCCGAGCCCGGCGAGCTGCGGATGGTGCCCGCCGCCGCGAACGGGCAGCCGGCGTTCGGGATGTACCGGCGGGACGCGGACGGCGTGCACCGGCCGTTCCAGCTCCAGGTGCTCAGCATCACCGGCGACGGGGTGGCGCAGGTGTCGGCGTTCTTCGACACGACGCTGTTCCCGGTGTTCGGGCTGCCCGACACCGCCTGACAGCCGCTCCGGTTTTCCGCTCAACGGAAACCCGGGCGCGCGGCTCCCCGTGACGGCTGCCAGGGTGGAGGCAGTGCGGACGGGGTGCCGCCGGCGGCGCCGTTCCCACCCCGCCGGCGGAGCGCGTCAAGGAAGGAACGAGCGGATGACCCACCCTCCGTACCTGTATCCGGGCTACAAGAGCACCGTGCTCCGCGCCCCGGCGCAGGACCTGATCATGCCGAAGCTCGGCCCGGACAGCGTGGAGCTGAGCGCGCCGGTCTTCGGCCACCAGGAGCTCGGCCGGCTGGACAACGACCTGACGGTGCAGCACTCGGGTGAGCCGCTCGGCCAGCGGATCATCGTGACCGGCCGGGTGTTGGACGGGGCGGGCCGCCCGGTGCGCGGTGCGCTGGTGGAGATCTGGCAGGCGAACTCCGCGGGCCGCTACGACCACCTGGGCGACATCCACCCGGCGCCGCTGGACCCGAACTTCACCGGCGCGGGCCGCTGCCTGACCGACGACGAGGGCCGCTACCGGTTCGTCACGATCAAGCCGGGCGCCTACCCGTGGGGCAACCACCACAACGCGTGGCGCCCCGCGCACATCCACTTCTCGGTGTTCGGCACCGCCTTCACCCAGCGGCTCGTCACGCAGATGTACTTCCCGGACGACCCGCTGTTCGCCTTCGACCCGATCTTCCAGTCGATCCCCGAGCAGAAGGACCGCGACAAGCTGATCTCGCGGTTCGACATGGATCTCACCAAGCCGGAGTGGGCATTGGGGTTCCAGTGGGACATCGTGCTCGGCGACACCCCGATGGAGGCCTGATGACGACGTCAGCGAAGACCACGCCGTCGCAGACCGTCGGCCCGTTCTTCGGGTACGCGCTGCCGTACGAGGCCGGGCCACGGGTCGTGCCGGGCTGGCGGCCGGACGCGATCACCGTCCGGGGGCGGGTGCTCGACGGCGCGGGCGAGCCGGTGCCGGACGCGCTGCTGGAGATCTTCCAGGCCGACGAGAACGGCGAGATCCCGCGGCGCCCCGGCGGCATGGTCCGGGAGGGGCATGACTTCTCCGGGTTCGGGCGGTGCGGCACCAACCCGGCGGGCGGGTTCTGGTTCACCACGGTGAAGCCGGGCGCGGTCGGGACGGGCGCCCCCTACATCGCGCTGCTGGTGTTCGCGCGGGGCCTGCTGAAGCCGGTGGCGACCCGGATCTACTTCCCGGAGGACGAGGCCGCGCACGCCGCCGACCCGCTGCTGGCGGAGGTCCCGGCGGACCGCCGCGGGACGCTGGTCGCCGAGCGGGAGGGCGACCGGACCTACCGGTTCGACGTGCGGCTGCAGGGCGAGGGGGAGACGGTCTTCCTTGCCTTCTGAGACGCCGGACGGGCCGTCCCCCGACGCGGGGCTGCTGTCGCCGGTGCGCGCCGGGACGGAGGCCGAGGCCGTCACGGGCGATGCCGCGTACCTGGCGGCGATGCTCGACGCCGAGGCGGCGCTCGCCCGCGCGCAGGCACGCCTGGAGATCATCCCGGCCGCGGCGGCGGAGGCGATCACCGCCGCCGCCAAGGCCGCCACGGCCGGCGGTATCGACGTGGCCGACGTGGCGCGGCGCGCCCGCGGGTCCGGCAACCCGGTCGTGCCGCTGGTCGCCGACCTCCGCCGCCTCGCCGGCGCCTCCGGCGAGCACGTCCACAAGGGCGCCACCAGCCAGGACATCGCCGACACCGGCGCGATGCTCGTCGCGGCCCGGACGCGGCGAGGCCTGCTGGCCCAGCTGGACCGGACGCTGGACGCGCTGGCCGGGACCGCCGCGCGGTACCGCGACACCCCGATGGCGGCCCGCACCCTCGGCCGGCAGGCGCTGCCCACCACGTTCGGCGCGAAGGCGGCGAACTGGCTGCTCGGCTGCCTGGAGGCCCGCGAGCGGCTGGCCGCGGTCGCGCTGCCCGTCCAGCTCGGCGGCGCGGCCGGGACGCTGAACGCCTACGGCGACCGGGCGCTGGACCTGGTGGCCGCGTTCGCCGAGGAGACCGGCCTGGACGTCCCGGTCCTGCCTTGGCACACCCGCCGAACCCCGGTCGCCGACTTGGCCTCGGCCTTGGCGGTGACCGCCGGCGCCCTCGGCAAGATCGCCACCGACGTGTGGCTGCTCGCGCAGAGCGAGGTGGACGAGGTCGCCGAGGCCGCCGGCCCCGGCCGGGGCGGCTCGTCGGCCATGCCGCACAAGCGCAACCCGGCGCTGTCGGCCCTGGTCCGCTCGGCGGCGCTGCAGGTCCCGGCGTACGCGCAGGTCGTGCTGGCCGCGCAGGCCGCGCCGCTGGAGCGTCCGGCGGGGGAGTGGCACGCCGAGTGGCAGCCGCTGCGCGAGTGCCTGCGGCTGGCCGGCGGCGCCGCCGAGGCCGCCGCCGAACTGGTCTGCGGCCTGGAGGTGTCGGCGGAGCGGATGCGCGAGAACCTCGCCGGCCTGCTGGACGTCCTCGGCGACGACCCCGGCACCGGCGCCGCCGCCGTGCTGACCGACCGCGCCCTCGACGCCTACCGGAGGAGCCGCGCGTGACCCCCCGCCCCCGCATCCCGCAGCACCGCCTCGACGGGCCGCCGGACGCGCCCGTCGTCGTCCTCGGCCCGTCCCTCGGCACCTCGATGGACCTGTGGCTGCCGCAGCTTCCGGCGCTGACCCGCACGTGGCGCGTGCTGCGCTACGACCTGCCCGGGCACGGCGGCGCGCCGCCGCCGGACGGCCCGTTCACCGTCGAGGACCTCGCCGACGGGGTCGCGGAGCTGCTCGACCGCCTCGAAATCGGCGAGGCCGCGTACGCCGGGGTGTCGCTCGGCGGCGCTGTCGGCACCGCCCTCGCCCTCCGCGCCCCCGAGCGCGTCGCGAGCCTCGTCCTGTGCTGCACCTCGCCCCGCTTCGGCGACCCGGGGCCCTGGCGGGAACGCGCGGCGCTCGTCCGCCGCGAAGGCGTGGGCCCGGTCGCCGACACGGCCGCCGACCGCTGGTTCACTCCCGGGTTCACCGGCGCGGAGCCGTACGTGGCGATGCTCCGCGCGACCGATCCCGAGGGTTATGCGGGCTGCTGCGATGCGCTCGCCGCCTTCGACGCCACCGCGCGGCTCGGCGGCGTCTCCGCCCCCACCCTGGTGATCGCCGGGGCGCAGGACGGCCCCACCCCGCCGCACGGCCACGCCGACCGGCTCGCCGCCGGCATCCCCGGCGCCGGGCTGACCGTGGTCGACGGCGCCGGGCACCTCGCGAACGCCGAGCGGCCGGAGCCGGTCACCGAGGCGATCATCGGCCACTTCGACCGCACCTGGAAGGGACGTCAATGAGCTCGCGCGGCACCGACGAGGAACGGCACGCCCAGGGGATGCGGACGCGCCGGGAGGTGCTCGGCGACGCCCACGTCGACCGCGCGGAGTCCCGCAAGAACGCCTTCACCGAGGACTTCCAGGACCTGATCACCCGGTACGCGTGGGGCGAGATCTGGTCCCGTCCCGGCCTGGACCGCAGGACCCGCAGCTGCATCACGCTGACGGCAATGGTCGCCGGCGGCCACCTGGACGAGCTGGCGATGCACGTGCGCGCCGCGCTCCGCAACGGGCTGACCCCGGAGGAGATCAAGGAGGTCCTGCTGCAGACCGCGATCTATTGTGGAGTGCCCGCCGCGAACTCGGCGTTCGCCGTCGCCCAGCGGGTACTGGCCGAACAGGAGTGACCGGCGGGAGGGCCATGGCGGAGCGCGCGCGCCCGGTGAGCGTGGCGGGCAAGGTGATGGCCATCCTGAACGCCTTCGCCCAGGGCGACGTGCGCCTGAACCTCAGCGAGATCTGCCGCCGCGCCGGGCTGCCGCTCGCCACCGGCCACCGGCTGGTCGGGGAGTTGGTCGGCGGCGGCTTCCTGGAGCGGGTGCCGGACGGGACGTACCGCATCGGCACCCGGCTGTGGCGGATCGGCAGCCAGGCCCCGGCCGTCACCGGGCTGCGGGAGCTGGCGCTGCCGCACATGGAGGACCTGTACGAGGCGACGCACGACAACGTGCAGCTCGCCGTGCTGCGCGAGGACCGTGTCCTGGTCGTCGAGCGGCTGCGGGGGACGCGCTCGGTGCCGGTCGTGACGCAGGTCGGCGCGACGCTGCCGCTGCACACCACGGGCGTCGGGAAGGTGCTGCTGGCGTTCGCGCCGCCGGAGTACCGGGAGCAGGTCCTCGCCGCCGGGCTGGCGCGGCACGCGGCCCGCACGATCACCGACACCGGCGAGATGCGGCGCTGCCTGGAGCAGGTCCGCCGCTCGGGGTACGCGCTGACCCGCGACGAGATGACGCTCGGCGCCTCGTCGGTCGGCGCCCCCGTCCGCGACGGGACGGGCGAGGTGGTGGCGGCGCTGTCGCTGGTCGCCCGCACCCGCAGCGCCGACCTGCGGCGGCTGCTGCCGCCGCTGACGACGGCGGCGCGGGCGCTGTCGCGCGACGTCGCCCAGCACTGGCGCGGACGCCCCGAGACGTTTTCCGCCGAGCGGAAGGCCGGCGCCTGAACCTGCGGGTACGCGCGCCAGCATCGCAGGGGGGATCCCCCGAGAACGGATGACGAGGAGGCTCGATGCGTACCCAGGTCGCGATCATCGGCGGTGGCCCGGCCGGGCTGCTGCTGTCGCATCTGCTGCACCTGCAGGGGATCGATTCGGTGGTCCTGGAGAGCCGCGACCGCGGCTACGTGGAGCGGCGGCAGCGCGCCGGGATGCTCGAGCAGGGCACCACGGACGTGCTCCGCGAGAGCGGCGCGGGGGAGCGGCTCGACCGCGAGGGCCTCGTCCACCACGGCCTGGAACTGCGGTTCGGCGGCGCGGGGCACCGGATCCCGCTGACCGACCTGTCGGGCCGGACGGTGACGGTCTACGCGCAGACGGAGATCGTCAAGGACCTGGTCGCCAAGCGCCTGGAGGACGGCGGCGACGTGCGGTTCGAGACCGAGGTGGTCGGACTGGACGCGTCGGCGCCCAGCGTCACGTTCCGGGACAGCGGCGGGACGCACACCCTGGAGTGCGACTACATCGCGGGCTGCGACGGATTCCACGGCGTCAGCCGTCCAGCGGTGCCGGGGCTGCGGACGTTCTCCCGCGAGTACCCGTTCGCCTGGCTCGGCATCCTCGCCGACGTGCCGCCGTCCACCGAGGAGCTGATCTACGCCAACCACGACCGCGGGTTCGCGCTGCACAGCCTGCGGTCCCCGGAGGTCAGCCGGCTCTACCTGCAGGTGTCCCCGGACGAGGACATCGCGGACTGGTCCGACGCGCGGATCTGGGACGAGCTCGCGGTCCGGTTCGCCACCGACGACGGGTGGAAGCTGCACGAGGGCCCGATCACCGACAAGTCGATCACGCCGATGCGCAGCTTCGTGGCCGAGCCGATGCGGCACGACCGGCTGTTCCTCGCCGGCGACGCGGCCCACATCGTCCCGCCGACCGGGGCCAAGGGCCTGAACCTGGCGGTGTCGGACGTGATCGTGCTGGCCAGGGCCCTGAGCGAGCGGTACGCGACGGGCTCGGACACCCTGCTGGACGCGTATTCTTCGACGTGCCTGCGGCGGGTGTGGCGGGCCGAGCACTTCTCGTACTGGATGACCACGCTGCTGCACGTGGATCCGGCCGCCGACGACTTCGCGCTGCGGCTCCAGCGCTCCCACCTGGACTACGTGGCCTCGTCCGAGGCCGCCAAGACGTCGCTGGCCGAGAACTACACCGGCCTCCCGATCGGTTAGACCGCCTGCGGACGGGTGCGTGCGCCGGTGAACGGCGCACGGCCCGGATGTGTTCCCCCGGCCGATGAGATGCACATCACGCAAGCTGGCAGTGCCTGAAATTTTGCCGGACATGCAAGTTCGGTTTACCGTGGGGGCATGACCGAGACGAGCCTGCGCGAGCGCAAGAAGGTCGCGACGCGCCAGGCGCTCAGCCGCGCCGCCGCCCTCCTCGCCGTCGAACGCGGCGTCGAGGGCGTCACGATCGAGGCGATCGCCGACGCGGCCGGGGTCTCTCCGCGCACGTTCCACAACTACTTCCCTGGCAAGGAAGAGGCGATCGTCGCGCCGTTCACCGACGGCGCGCAGGCCGTGATCGACGCCCTCCGCGCCCGCCCGGCGGGCGAGCCGATCTGGGACGCGCTGCGCGAGGTCGTCCGGGAGGCCCTCCTGCCGACCGACACGCGGGACGAGACCATCGCGCTGCTGCGCGTGGTCAAGCAGAACCCCGCGCTCGTCGGCAAGCAGCTGTGCGGCCTCGGCGAGATGCAGCGGCAGATCGCCGAGGTCGTCGCCGCGCGCACCGGCACCCACGCCGGCCGCGACCTGTACCCGCACCTGCTGGCCGGGGCGGCGGGCGTCGCCATGCGCACCGCCCTCGACCTGTGGGTGGACGGGCGGACCGGGGCCGACCTCCCCGAACTGATCGACTCGGCGTTCGCCCAGCTGCGCGCCGGGCTGCCCGGCCCCTAGCCGGGCGCTCCCGACCCCCGCGCCGGGACGCCGCCAGGCGGCGCGGGGGCCCCGACACGGCGGCCACCACCCCCCACCACCCCTTGACCGAAGTGACAGCCTGACGGCCGGCCGCCGTGGGGCCATGTCCGCACGCCCCGTTACCGATGGGACGCTCTCTTGGCCACCTTCCTCTACCGGCTCGGCCGGTTCTCCTTCCGGCGGCGCCGGCTGGTCGCACTGCTCTGGGTGGGGCTGCTCGTGCTCTTCGGCGTCGGCGCCGCCACCCTGAAGGGGCCGACCTCCAACGACTTCTCGATCCCCGGGACCGAGTCGCAGCAGGCGATCGACCTGCTCAAGGACCGGATGCCGCAGGCGTCGGCGGACGGCGCGACCGCACGGGTCGTGTTCGCCGCGCCCGACGGCAGGACCGTGACCGACCCCGCCGGCAAGGCGGGCGTCGAGAAGGTCGTCGCCAAGCTGAAGGCGGCGCCGCAGGTCGCCTCCGTCGTCGACCCGTACCAGGCCAAGGCCGTCTCGCAGGACGCCCGGATCGCGTACACGCAGGTCACCTACAAGGTGTCGGCGATCGACATCACCGACGCGGCGCGCGACGCGCTGACCGCCGCCGCCCAGCCCGGCCGCGACGCCGGGCTCCAGGTGGAGATGGGCGGCAACGCCACCGAGGCGATGCCCGAGCAGAGCGCCACCGAGGTGATCGGCGTCGCGATCGCCGCGGTCGTTCTGATCATCACGTTCGGGTCGCTGATCGCCGCCGGGCTCCCGCTGCTGAACGCCATCCTCGGCGTCGGCATCGCGATGGCCGGGATCACCGCGGCGACCGGGCTGTTCGAGATGAGCTCGATGACCTCGACGCTCGCGCTGATGCTCGGGCTCGCCGTCGCGATCGACTACGCGCTGTTCATCGTCTCCCGGTACCGGCACGAGTTGCAGGAGGGACGCACCGGCGAGGAGGCCGCGGGACGCGCCGTCGGGACCGCCGGATCGGCGGTGGTGTTCGCCGGCCTGACCGTCGTCATCGCGCTGGCGGGCCTCGCCGTGGTGGACATCCCGATGCTCACCGAGATGGGGCTCGCCGCCGCGTTCGCCGTGGTCGTCGCCGTCCTCATCGCGCTCAGCCTGCTGCCCGCGCTGCTCGGCTTCGCCGGCCGCAAGGTGCTCGGCGGCTGGATCCCGTTCCTGCGCGGCGGCGCCTCCCGGCGCGGCCGGCCGGGCTTCGGCGAGCGGTGGGCCCGGTTCATCGTCCGCCGCCCGCTGCCGGTGCTGCTGCTCGCCATCGTCGGCATGGGCGTGATCGCCCTGCCGGCGCTGCACCTGCGGCTGGGCATGCCCGGCGACGAGGTCGCCTCGCCCGCCACCACCCAGCGCAAGGCCTACGACCTGCTCGACAAGGGCTTCGGCCCCGGCTTCAACGGCCCGCTCATGGTCGTCGTGGACGGCGGCGAGGCGCAGGCGGCCGGGCAGCGGTTCGCCGGCGAGATCAAGGCGCTGCCGGACGTCGCCGCCGTGTCGCAGCCGCAGGCGAACCCGGCGGGGGACACCGCGGTGCTGACCGTCGTCCCGAAGAGCGGCCCGAGCACGGCGCAGACCGAGGACCTGGTCTCGGCGATCCGCGACAAGGGCGGCGCGCTCAAGGCGGAGACCGGCGCGAGCGCCATGGTCACCGGGCAGACCGCGATGGCGATCGACGTGTCGGCCAAGCTCAGCGGGGCCCTCGCGCCCTACCTCGGGCTCGTCGTCGGCCTCGCGTTCATCCTGCTGATGCTGGTGTTCCGGTCGCTGCTGGTCCCGCTGAAGGCCACCCTCGGCTTCCTGCTCACCGTCGCGGCCACCTTCGGCGCCGTCGTCGCGGTGTTCCAGTGGGGCTGGCTGTCGGGGCTGTTCGGCGTCGACACGACGGGCCCGATCATGAGCATGATGCCGATCTTCATGATCGGCGTGGTGTTCGGGCTGGCCATGGACTACCAGGTCTTCCTGGTCACCCGGATGCGCGAGGAGCACGTGCACGGCGCCGCCCCCGGCGAGGCCGTGGTCACCGGGTTCCGGCACGGCGCCCGCGTCGTCACCGCCGCCGCGGTGATCATGATCGCGGTGTTCGCCGGGTTCCTGTCCTCCTCCGAGTCGATGATCAAGATGATGGGCTTCGCGCTGGCGGCCGGCGTCGCCTTCGACGCCTTCGTGGTCCGGATGACGATCGTCCCGGCCGTCATGGCCCTGCTCGGCCGCGCCGCCTGGTGGCTGCCGGGATGGCTCGCGCGCGTCCTGCCCAATGTGGACGTCGAAGGTGAGAAGCTTCGGCATCTGCTCCGTGACGGACAGGGCGACGGCCGCGGCGACGGCGCCGGCGGCGCGCCGCGCCCCGGCGAGGGCGAGCGCGAGCTCGACCCGGCCGTGACCTGATCCAGGGCCCGGGCCGTCCTCCGCGCGGGGACGGCCCGCGCCGTCCCCGCAGCCGCCCGCTCACCCGAGCGCGGCGGACCCGCCCGCCAAAGGACAGCACATGAGCCTCCTCGAACAGCCGTCCCGGCCGGTCTCGTCGTTCGCGCGGCTGCGCAGACCGGGGCGGCCGGAGGGCGGGAGGCCGGGCGGGCGGCCCGGCGCCGTCCGGGAGCTCGTGCTGATCGCGGTGCTGTTCACGGTCTACAAGCTCGGGCGGCTGCTGGCCAACGACCGGGTGGGCGAGGCGTTCGGCAACGCGCACCGGATCTGGGACATCGAGCGGGCCCTCGACCTGCCGAGCGAGGTGCACGTCCAGCACGAACTGCTGCACAGCCAGTTCCTGGTGCACGTGGCCAACTGCTACTACGCCTACGTCCACTTCCCGGCGATGGCGCTGTTCCTGCTCTGGATCTACCTGCGCAGGCCCAGGCATTACCGGTGGATCCGCCGGGTCCTGGTCGCGCTGACGGCCGGGGCCCTCGCGCTGCACCTGCTCGTCCCGCTGGCGCCGCCGCGGATGCTCCCCGCGACGGGCCTGATCGACACCGCCACGCGCTTCGGCCCCTCGGTGTACGGGTCGCCGCAGCAGGACACGATGGCCAACCAGTACGCGGCGATGCCGTCGCTGCACATCGGCTGGGCCGCGATCATCGCGATCGGGCTCGTCCTCACCTGCCGGACGCGGTGGCGGTGGCTGTGGCTGCTGCACCCCGTCCTCACCATCGCCGTCGTCGTCAGCACTGCCAACCACTACTGGATGGACGGGATCGTCGTGCTGGCGCTGCTGGCCGTCGCCGTACTGCTGCTGCGGCCCCCCGTGCCCGCCCGGACCGCCGGCGGCCCCCCGGCCGCCCCCGGCGGGACCCGCGCGGAACCGGGCGCGCCCTAGTCAGGGCGCCGCCGGCTCGGCGCCGAGCGTGTCGAGCAGCTCCACGACCGGCTGCAGCTTCTCGTACAGCAGCAGCACCGGCTCGCCCGGCCCGGCCATGTCCAGCGCCGAGGTCAGCGCCCCCTTCAGGTCGCCCGCCGGATGGTGCAGGACGCCCGGCCGGCCCTCCCGCAGCCCCTGGACGATCAGCCGGGTCATCTCGCCCGAGCGGCGGCCGCGCAGGTCCTCGTCCTCGTAGACGACGACGCGGCCGAACGCCCCGGCCAGCGACCGGGCGGTCTCGGCGACGAGCTCGTCGGACCGGTCGCCGGGCAGCGTCACGGCGGCGACGCCGCCCTCGCCCCAGCGCGCCCGCACGAACGCGCCGACCGCGGTGATCGCCGCCGGGTTGTGCGCGTAGTCGACCAGCACCGGGTTGTCGCCGACCCGGTACACGCAGCCGCGCCCCGGGTTGCGGGTGTGCGGCTCGAAGGTGCGCAGCGCCTCGGCGGCGCCGTCGACGGAGACGCCGAGCGCGCGGGCCGCGGCCAGCGCCGCCAGCGCGTTCGCGACGACGTGCCCGGCGCGGCCGCCGTACGCGCCCGCGATCTCCTCCACCGGCAGCACCCGCGTGCGGTGTCCGCCGCGCGCCTCGGTCAGCCAGCCGTGCTCGACGCAGTACCCGGTGCCGCCGTCGCGCAGGTGCCGGGCCAGCACCGGCGCGTCCGCCGACATCGCGAAGTAGCACAGCCGCGGGTCGCGGCGCCGCACGGCGAGGCGGTCGGCCAGCCCGGCCGCCGGCGCGTCCTCGGCGTTGAGGACCAGGTGGCCGCCGCGATGGATCTCCTCGGCGACGAGCGCCTTGATGTCGACCAGGTCGTCCACCGACTCGGTGCCGTCCATGCCGAGGTGGTCGCGGGTGATGTTGGTGACGACCGCGACGTCGGCGCGGTCGTAGCCGAGGCCGCGCCGGACGATCCCGCCGCGCGCCGTCTCCAGCACCGCCGCCTCCACCGACCGGTCGCCCAGCACGATCTCCGCCGAGCGCGGGCCGGACGCGTCCGACCGGTGGACCAGCCGGCCGCCTATGTACACGCCCTCGGTGCTGGTCATGCCGGTGCGGACGCCGCTCAGCTCCAGCATGTGCGCGATCATCCGGACCGCGGTGGTCTTGCCGTTGGTGCCGGTCACCGACACGACCGGCACCCGCGACGGCGTCCCCGGCGGGTACATCAGGTCGATGATGTCGCCCGCCACGTCCCGGCCCTCGCCCTCGTGCGGGGCGAGGTGCATCCGCAGCCCCGGCGCGGCGTTGACCTCCAGGATCCCGGCGGCGCCGCGCTCGGCGGGCAGCGGCGCGCCGATGTCGGGCAGCCGCAGGTCGATGCCGCACACGTCCATCCCGACGGTTCCGGCGGCGCGCACGCACATCGCGGCGACCTCGGGGTGCACGTCGCCGGTCACGTCCCGGCTGGTGCCGCCGGTGGACAGGTTCGCGTTGCGGCGCAGCCACACCGTCTCGCCGTCCGCGGGCACCGCGTCCGGGCCGTGCCCGTGCCGGGCCAGCAGTGCCAGCTCGGTCGCGCCGAGCGCCAGCCGGGTCAGCGGCCGGTCGTGGCCCTCGCCGCGCGCCGGGTCGGCGTTGACCCGTTCCACCAGCTCCGCGATCGTGGACGTCCCGTCGCCGGTGATCCGCGCGGCGGTCAGCTCGGCCGCCGCCACCACCCGCCCGCCGACCACCAGCACCCGGTAGTCCCGCCCCGGGATGTAGGACTCGACGAGGACGCCGCCGGACCGGCCCTCCCCGCCCGCCGCCGACGCGAACGCCGCCACCACCTCCGGCGGCTCGGACAGCTCGATGTGCACGCCCTCGCCCTGGTGCCCCGACAGCGGCTTGACCACCACCGGCGCGCCGATCTCCCGCAGCGCCGCCAGCGCCTCGGCGGGCGAGGCCGCCACCCGGCCCTCCGGCACCGGGACGCCCGCGTCCGCCAGCACCCGGTGCGCCAGCCGCTTGTCCGCCGCGATCTCCATCCCGATCGCGGACGTGCCGTCGGTCATCGCCGCCCACACCATCCGGCGGTGCCGCCCGTACCCGACCCGCAGCAGGTTCAGGCCGCCGACGCGGCGGACCGGCACGTCGCGCGCGCGGGCCGCGCGGGCCAGCGCGGCCGTGCTCACCCCGAGCCGGCCCGCCTCGTACTCGGCGGCGATCGGGGCCAGGTCCGGCGCCGGATCGGGGACCGACCCGGCGAGCGCCGCGGTCACCGTCCGCACCGCCAGCTCGATCAGCTTCTCCACCACGGCCGTGCCGGACGGCTCGTCGCGCGGGCACTCCAGGATCACCTCGTAGTCGCCGGGGCCGCCCGCGCGGACCGTCCGGCCGAAGTACACCTCCCGGCCGATCAGCCCGGACAGCTCCAGCGTCACGTGCTCGGTGACGTGGCCGAAATAGGTGCCGCGGGTCATCGCGTCCAGCAGCCCGCCCGGCCGGCCCGCCGAGCAGTGGTGCGCGCGCAGCCCCGGCAGCGCCGCCACCAGCCGCTCGGCGAAGCCGGGATGGTCGGTGGTCTCGTGGCCGGTCAGGCCCTGCAGGTCGAGCCGCGCGACGGCGACGGGACGGTTCAGATAGACGTTCGGGCCGCCGATGCGGCGCACATGGTCGAGCCGCACGGCTAGTCCTCCCCGGGCCCGCGCATCGTGCCGATCGCCGGCAGCCGGTCGTTCATCTGGAAAGAGCACCCGGCGGGCAGCAGGTGCAGGGAGACGTCGAGCATCGCCATCGGCTCGTCGTCGGAGGCCGCGTAGGCGACCGTCGCCTGGCCCGCGTCGACGACGGTCACGACCCCGGTGCCGACCACCGTGAACTGGCCGTCGCCCACCACGATCGCGGTGTCCTCGTCTATCCCCACACCGAGCAGCCGGGTGTCGAGCGCGATGCCGCTGAGCAGCCTCGGCAGCCGCCCCCGCTCGTTGAAATGCATGTCGATCAGCACGTTGTCCAGCAGCGCGAGGCCCGGCCCGACCTTCACGCTGGACGCGGCGACCTCGTGGCCGTGGCCGCCCAGGATCATCCAATGGCCCATCGCGGTCGCTCCGGCGCTCGTCCCGGCGATCACGAGGCCCTCCTGCTGCAGCCGGCGCTTGAGCAGCTCGTTGGTCCGCGACCCGACCAGCGTCCGGATCCGCGACTGGTCGCCGCCGCTGAACAGCACGCCGGTCGCCGAGTCCAGCGCGCACAGCGTCGCGGCGCCGTCGGCGGCGGCGCGGCCGAGCAGCCGCAGCTCCCGCACCGACGGCACGCCGAGCCGCCCGAACACCGCGGTGTACTCCTCGGCGACCTCCTCGGGAACCTCGGTCGCGGTCGTCACCACCACGATTCGCGCGTCCTCGGCGCCGGCCAGCTCGACGAACGTCTCCAGGGGCCCGGACCCGCAGGTCCGGTTCTCCGCCCCGCCAATGATCAGCAGCCGGCCCTTGCGTCCGGCGTCCCCGCTTCTGTCCCTCACACCTACCGACTACCCTTGATCACTCCAGGTAGTCTTGCGGTCGCGCGACGTGGTCAGCCCGAGACTCGCGGCCCGTTCCGGCGCCCGCTGGAGCATCCCGGCGGCTGTGTCATGCTGGGCGGATGAGCGGCAGCTCTGTCCCCCCGAACGGCCGTCCCGCCCCGGCGCCCGCGCGGCGCCCGGCCGGACCCGCCGCCGCGCTCGCCGCGGCGTCCGCGCACTACCTGCGGGGCGAGCCGATCGACATGTCCGCGCTCGCCGCCGAGCTGGGCGTCGGGCGCGCCACCCTCTACCGCTGGGTCGGCAGCCGCGAGCAGCTGCTCGGCACCGTGCTGGCGGAGATGACCGAGCGCACCTACCGGGTCGCCGCGCGCGGGGTGCGCGGCACCGGGCCGGAGCGGATCCTCACGGTGCTGGAGCGCTTCATGCGGGCCGTGGTGGACGCCGCGCCGCTCCAGGCGTTCACCGAGCGCGAGCCCCGGCTGTTCATCCGGCTCGCCACGATGCCGGGCACCATCGAGGACCGCGCGACCGAGCTGCTGACCCGGGAGCTGCAGCGGGAGACCGACCGCGGCGCGCTGGCGGTGCCGCTGCCGACCCGGACGCTCGCCCAGGCCGTCGTCCGCATCGCCGACTCGTTCATGTACGCGCACTACCTCGGCGGGAACCGGCCGGAGATCGAGCAGGCGCTCGAGGTCGTCGAGCTGCTGCTGCGGCCCTGCCGGCACGACCCCTGCCGGCACGACGCGCCCGCCGGCCCGGGCCGCCGCCCGCGCGACGGTGAGGGAATCTCCGAGCCCGTCTGAGCGCTGATGTTTTTAGCGGGAATGACTATTTCGTGGCATTAGTCCGCCATGAGAGGCTGGAGATCATTGGACGCGCTGTCGAAAGAGGGACGGTCGGGCCGTGAGTGACATACCCCGCCGCGCGGTGACGCGGACCGCGAAGCTGGCCGCGCTGCCGCTCGGCTTCGCCGGGCGCACCGCCCTCGGGTTCGGCAAGCGCACCATCGGCCGGCCCGCCGAGGCCGTCGCGCTCGAGGTGCAGCGCCGGACCGCCGAGCAGCTGTTCTCGGTGCTCGGCGAGCTCAAGGGCGGCGCGATGAAGGTCGGGCAGCTGCTGTCGATCTTCGAGGCCGGGCTGCCGGAGGAGGTCGCCGGACCGTTCCGCGCGAGCCTCACCCGCCTCCAGGAGGCCGCCCCGCCGATGCCCGCCGCGACCACGCACAAGGTCCTCGCCGAAGGGCTCGGCGCGGACTGGCGGGACCGGTTCGCCGAGTTCGACGACCGGCCGGCCGCCGCCGCGTCCATCGGCCAGGTGCACAAGGCCGTCTGGCACGACGGGCGGGCCGTCGCGGTCAAGGTCCAGTACCCGGGCGCCGCCCAGGCCCTGATGAGCGACTTCAACCAGATCTCCCGGCTCAGCCGCGTCATCACGCCGCTGTTCCCCGGCATCGAGGTCAAGCCGGTGGTCGCCGACCTCAAGCGCCGGCTGCAGAAGGAGCTCGACTACGTCGACGAGGCCCGCGCCCAGACCGCCTTCCACGACGCCTACGCCGGCGACCCCGACTTCGTCGTCCCGGCGGTCGTCGCGCAGTCGGGGAACGTCCTGGTCACCGAGTGGCTGGAGGGCACCCCGCTCGCCAGGGTGATCGCCGAGGGGAGCCAGGAGGAGCGCGACCGCGCCGGGCTGCTGCTGTTCCGCTTCCTGCTGTCCGGCCCGACCCGCTGCGAGATGATCCACATCGACCCGCACCCGGGCAACTTCCGGCTGCTGGCCGACGGCCGCCTCGGCGTCATGGACTTCGGCGGCGCCGCCCACGTCCCGGACGAGCTGCAGTGGTCGATCGGGCGGCTGCTGCGCATCGGCACGCTCGGCGACCCGGACGAGATCGTCGACGCGCTGTGGGAGGAGGGGTTCCTCGCGCCGGACGCGGAGGTCGACCCCGAGGAGGTGGCCGCGCTCGTCACCCCGCACGCCGCCCCGTTCGCCGTCGGCCGGTTCCGCTACACCCGCGAATGGATGCGCGAGCAGACGTCGCGGGGCCTCGGCCTCGCCGCCGACATGCGGCCGGGCGCGCTCGCCCGCCAGTTCCGGCTGCCGCCGCAGTACCTCGCGGTCAGCCGCGCCCTCGCCGGCGGCGGCGGCGTGCTCTGCCAGCTGGAGGCGGAGGGCGACTACCGCGCCGAGGCCGAACGCTGGCTCCCCGGCTTCGCCGACGGCGACGGCCCCGACCTCGGCGACGAGACCGCCGTCACCGCCTGACCCGCGATCCCGCGGGACGAACGCCACCCCGAACGCAGCAAGGGCGCCCCCTACGGCGAACGCAGCGAGCGGAGGTCGCCGGTCAGGAGAGGGCCTTGGCCTCTTCCTCCTCGACCTCGCGGTTCCAGTCGCGCTTGCTGGACTGCCAGCCGTCCTCGTCGCGGCCGCGGCGCCAGTAGCCGGAGATCGACAGCTGCTCCAGCGGCAGGCCGCGGTCGACCCGCAGGTGGCGGCGGAGCGTCTTGACGAAGCCCGCCTCGCCGTGCACGAACGCGTGCACCTCGCCGTCGGGGAAGTCGAGCTTCTGGACGGCCTCGGCCAGCAGGTCGCCGACCTGCCGGCCGTCGCGGTGCAGCCAGACGATCTCGGTGCCGGCCGGAGCGCGCAGGTCCTGCTCCTCCTCGGGCCCGGCCACCTCGATGAACACCCGGGCGGGGGCGCCGTCGGGGATCCGCTCGAGGGAGGCGGCGATCGCGGGCAGCGCGCTCTCGTCGCCGACCAGCAGGTGCCAGCCCGCCTCGGCGCGGGGCGCGTAGGCGCCGCCGGGGCCGTCGAAGAAGATCTCCTCACCCGGCTGGACGTTCGCCGCCCACGGCCCGGCGATGCCCTTGTCGCCGTGGTGGACGAAGTCGATGGTCAGCTCCACGGCCTCGGGGTCCCAGGCCCGGACGGTGTAGGTCCGGACGCTCGGCCACTGGTCGCGCGGCAGCTCGGCGCGGACCGTCTCCATGTCGAACGGCTCGGGGTACGCCACGTCCGGGAGCGGGAACAGCAGCTTCACGTAGTGGTCGGTGAACGCGCCGGCGCCGAACCCGCGGAGGCTCTCGCCGCCGAGCACCACGCGGATCATGTGCGGGGTGAGGCGCTCGGTGCGCAGCACCGTCCCCCGGTTGAGCTTGCGCCCCTTGCGTACCGGTTCCGTGGCCATGCGGACCTCCGCTGAGTCGATCAGTGCTAATTAGGCAACCCTAACCTCTGACGCGTCAGGATTGTTCCGCCGGACCCTTTCCGGGGCCTGCGGGACGGGTCTCGGGGGCCAACGGCGGGACGCCCGCCGGGGTACGGTCTGCGGGGCGGCTCCCTCTGCGCACGGGACGGGTGAGGCGGTTGGCGGTCAGCAGGCAGACGATGACGGACGAGCAGCGCAAGTCGGTCGCGCTGGAGTACCTCAAGGGATTCGACAACGGCGGCGTGACCTCGGACGGCTCCCCGCTGCTGGACCTGTTCGCCGACGACGCGCAGGTCCACTTCCCGAAGTGGGGGCTGGCGACCGGCAAGGACGCGATCGGGCGGATGTTCGGCGACGTCGGCGCGACGATCAGGTCCATCGAGCACCACTACGCCACGTTCAACTGGGTCTTCTCCGGCGGGGACACGCTGGTGGTCGAGGGGACCAGCCACGGCGAGCACCGGGACGGGCCCTGGCGGGCGGGCGTGCCCGAGTGGGGCGCGGGCCGGTGGTGCGACGTCTTCGAGATCCGCGACTGGAAGATCCAGCGGGTCTTCATCTACCTGGACCCGGACTACGCGAGCGGCGACACGGCCCGTTATCCCTGGCTGAAGGGCTAGGGGGCCGGGCGGGGACGTGGCGGGGGCCACACGCCCGCCATATATTTCACGAGTAAATTACTTGTTAAGCTTTAGGAGTGAGCGAGAAGAGCATCGGCGCGGCGGCCGTCCGGATCCGGCCGCTTCCGCTGCGCGGCGTCCTGACCGTCGGGAGGGCCGCCGACATCTGGCACAAGGCGGCCCTGAGCGCGCCCGTCGCGTTCGGCATCCCCGCGCTGGTCCTGCTGGCGCTCGGCCGTCTCGACCTCGCGCTCTACACCTCCGCCGGGTCGCTGTGCGCGATCTACTCGCACGGCGAGCCCTACGCCTCCCGCGCCCGCTTCATGGCGTGGGTGGTGCTCGGCATGCTCGCGAGCGTGGGGATCGCGCTGGTCACGGCGGCGACGACCGACTCCACCGCGATCCGCGTCGCGGTCGGCGCGCTGCTCGCCGCCGCGCACAAGACGCTCTGCGACGCGGCGCGCACCGGCCCGCCCGGCGGCCTCATCCTCACCTTCATCGCGGCGAGCTGCCTGTTCGTCCCGCACCAGCGGCTCGCCGACGTCCCGTTCCACCTGGCCCTCGTCCTGGCCGGCGGCGCGGTCGCCTGGCTGGTGGCCATGGCGCCCGGCCTCGTCCGCCCGGACGGCCCGGAGCGGACGGCGGTGGCCCGCGCCCTGGAGGCCGCGGCCCGGCTCGCCGCCGCCGGGCCCG